>JADGCE010000004.1:42208-45760 GCA_015229095.1 Magnetococcales bacterium
ATACCGGATTTTCGTCAGGATCTCTCCTTGGCCTTGGGGACGATGGGGTTTACGCCGTTGAAGATGGCGGGCGGTTATGCGGTGTTTGCCAATGGGGGAAAATGGGTTGAGCCGGTTTTTATCTCGCGGGTTCAAGACAGGTTTGGGCGGACGGTTCATCGGCATCGCGGTGGAGATTGCTCCTTGTGCCACATGGATATGGAGCGCGGTGGTCTTGTCAATCAGGGTGTTGTTGGCAACCAGGGTGCGGAGCAGTTGGAGTTTGCACCCCCCGCGCTGGATCCGGCGACCATTTATCAAGTCACCAACCTGATGAAGGGGGTGGTGACCCATGGCACCGGTCAACTGGCCAAACAATTGCAGAGGCCGGTAGCAGGCAAAACGGGAACCACCAATGCGTTGCGGGATGCCTGGTTTGTTGGTTTCAGTCCCTCTCTGGTGGCAGCCGTTTGGGTGGGCATGGATGACAATTCAACCCTGGGCCAGAAGGAGACGGGGGGACGGGCGGCGTTACCGATTTGGGTGCGCTACATGAGCAAGGCGTTGCAGAACATTCCCGTCACGGATTTTCCTGTGCCCAAGGGAATTGTTCTGGAAGAGATCGATGCCGAGACGGGCCGGCCGGCGACGGAGGGGACGCGATTGCGGGTGATGGAATCCTTCAAGGTAGGCCAGGCTCCTATCACCCTGGAAGCCGGGGAGGGCAGTGGTGTGCCAGGGGCTGCGCCCCCGGTGGTGGTGGATGGGTTCTATTGAGGAGCATGATCCAACCTTGCAAGGGATGAACAGGTTTTGCACTGTTTTCCGGTTGGCGTCATTGGCTTGCGGGAGCGTGCTGCGCAGATGAAGATACAGTGGGAATTTTGTGGCACGGTCAGCGTGGCGGGGATCGAACAGGCGTGGCGGGAAGCCAATGAGGAGGAGCAACAATCCCACCTCTACAATCCAGCCACCTTCGTGCAGACCCTGACGGTGGTCTACAGCTATCTGCGTCTGCCTTGGGCGTGGCGGCGCAAGTCTCGTACCGAATATCTCTCCTTTCTGGCCAAGATGGTCCTGGATAATGTCGCCCGACATGCGCTTAACCCGGAGCAGGTGGAGGTGGTGGCCACGGCGGTCCTCTACCTTAACAGGATCACCCACGGCAAGCATGGGGAGTTGAAGCGGTTGTGGCAGAATTGGGAACGGTTGCAGTTGACGCAAAATCTGGTCAACCAGGCCCTTGCCAGTCCACTTCTGCGCTCTGGAACGCCGACAGAGGTTGCGCTCCATGTGGCGCGCATTCGTTTTATCGAGGACAAGGAAAAACGCCAGGAAGCGCTGTATACCCTGGAAAAGGTTTTGGAGAGGAGTTTGCCTCTCATCAACAGTTCTTGCCAGTTGGTGCAAATTTATCGGGAGTATGCCCTGCTCTCCACAGAATTTGCGGGCTTTCATGCGGAGGCGCAGGTTTTCCTGGCCAAGGCCCGGCATCTTGCTGCGCCGTACCCGGATGCCTATGTACGTACCCTTCTGGCATGGCCCCCTGTTTTTCTGGGACGGCGTTATTGAAAAACCACCCCGACCATCATCCCTCGCCAAGCCAAACCCAAAGAGGTACAATAAAGGGTCTTCAGGAGTACGGATTGGCTGTCAAGGCGAACAACGGTATCGGGAATCGCGGATCATGGCCCTGCAGTTTTTTGAACATCCCATCTTGAACTCACCCTACGCCTATCCGGCTCAGCATTGGGAACTGGATCCTGATGGGCAGCCAACGGGTGAGGTTGCCGCCCAGCGTCGTCCCTCTTCCTATGTGACCCCGGTTCCCAAACCCTCCAGACGCCGGGGTGGTCCCAGAGATGAGCCAACCCTCCTGTTCGACACCCTCTCCACCGTACCGGTATCGAGGCCGTCAAGCGTATCCTCGGTGTTCCGGTGGTGTATGACCTCTCCGCCACCCCGTCACCGGTTCTACCCGTTTTGTCCATTTTACCACCTCCAAACAGAGCCGTTGGCGGACCAATCCTCGCCGCTGTCACATCAACTGGGTGGTATGCGACAGCGATTGGGAGGCAGAATTTTGCCGGGTGGCAGAGGCACATCCCCTGGTGCGGGCCTACGTCAAAAACCAGGGGCTTGGGTTGGAAGTGCCGTATCTCATGGGCTCCACCCGCAGAAAATATTTGCCGGATTTTATTGTTCAGATAGACGATAGGCACGATGATCCCTTGAATCTGGTGGTGGAGATCAAGGGGTTCCGGGGCGAGGATGCCAGGGAAAAGGCCAATACCATGCAGGTTTATTGGGTGCCAGGGGTGAACAACCTGGGCAGGTTTGGCCGTTGGGCCTTTGCCGAGTTTACGGCGGTGTTTGAGATAGAGGCGGAATTTGATAAGCTGGTCACCTCGATGCTGTCTCAATGAGATGAGGAGGAACGGAGATGTTGCAAAGTTATGAAGCCATTTACGACCATGGCCGTTTGACCTGGACCGGGGATGCGCCCGATCTGGTGCGGGGGCGGGTAATGGTCACTTTGGTCAGTGAACAAGAGGCCGCAGGGCTGTCGGACAGTGGCGGGGAGGTTTCCAACGGAACCCAGCTGGAATCTGCCGGTTCGGCAGCTGTCGGGGAGTTTTCCGGTCCCTTGGCCTCGTTGCGTGCGCGTGTGGCGACACAATACGGCGATCTGCAACCCATGCGTCGGGATGAATTGTATGACCGCTCGTGCCTTCGTTGACACCAACATATTTGTTTACGCCTTGGGAAAGAGCCCGAATTTCCGCAAAGACACGGCCAATCAGGTATTGAATGGCGTAACACGACCGGTGATCAATGGGCAGGTCATCCGGGAACTGGGATACAACCTGTGCAAGAAAGCGGGATATGGGGAAGAGGATCTGCGGGAGGTGATCCGGCAGTTGCACCTGGATTGTGAGATTTTGACTGATCATGAGATGTTGTTTTTGCGCGCTTCCCAATTGCGTGAGGCGTTGAGTATCAGTTACTGGGACAGTTTGATTGTGGCGGCAGCTTTGACGGCGGGTTGTGACACCCTTTACAGCGAGGATATGCAGCATGGGCAACGGATCGCTGGCTCGTTGATGATCATCAATCCGTTTCGCACGGAGCATGCATAATGGCAAGAGAATCAAAAAAACAGGTGGAAACCCTGACCCATGACGAGGCCAGCCGCAAGCATATTCCCACGGCGGAATTCCAGTCGGTGATGGGTCAAGAGCAAAAGAGTCCCATCCGGGTGGCCATGGATCGGCGCAACCGGGATCTGGATCCGCAACTGGTCTGGCGGGGCAAGGATGAACAGGACTGGTCCGAACTGGTGGTTCACGCGCCTCCCCTGTATATCCAGGAGAAGGTCCATCCCAAGGTGTTGATCGACGACTTGCAACGGGAGAGCGAAAGCCGAGCGCAGGGAAAAAAGCAGTATCAATACACGATGGATGATCTGTTTGCGGATTTTAACGGCCTGCCCGAAGGAGCCTCTGTCACCGATTTTTACCAGCACGATGCCCACTGGTCCAACCGCATGATCCTGGGTGACAGCCTGCAGGT
>JADGCE010000068.1 GCA_015229095.1 Magnetococcales bacterium
CTCTAAAGGAAAGCGTTGCAGAATAAGGGTTTGGCATCGGCCAATATCCGGCTCCATGGTGGGCCATTGGTGGAGCAGGGTTGACAACGCCGCCGCCAGAGCCGGTGCATCTCCGGCGGGATAGAGATAACGGGGATCTTCGATCACCTGTTCGATGATGCCCGTGCGACTGGAGAGCAACGGTACGCCGCTGGCCAACACCTCGATGGCGGCCATGCCGAAGCTCTCCCGGCGGGAGGGATTGATGACCAGCTCATACTGCCGTACCAGGGCGTGAAAATCGTTGACCCGACCCAAAAAACGGACCGTGCAGCGGGAGAGACGCCGCAGATCCAGATCGTTGCGGTTGGGGGAGGGGGGATCGCCGGTAAAATCCACCGCCATGGTGCGGAGGATGCCCTGCTCTTCCAGCATGGCCAGGGCGGTGACCAGATCGGCCCAGCCTTTGTGGGGTTGAGGGGAACCGATGATCAGCAGCCGGTCGGGGGGCTGCTGCCGCCGTGGCAGGGGGGGCTGCACCTCCTGGGGCAGGATGCCATCATGCAGGGTATGGATGGTGCGTGCCGGATCCCAGCCGGCTACCCGATCCCGCAGCACCTGGCCGATGGCGGCGATCCACTGGCAGCGCGGGGCTTGATATTTGAAATAATCTTCCTGTCGCATGCCGGAGTCGCGGAGCAGGAGGGCGGCAGGCACCCTCAGGCGTCGGGACAACGCCACAGTCAAGAGCCCCTCCTGGTGGTCGTTGCCCTGTACCAACAGGGGGCGCAGGGTGGCCTGTTCCAGACGGGCAGCCACCTCTCTGGCAAACAGCCTGTTTTGCCAGAGACGGCCGCTCAGGGAGCGGGAGTTGGGAAAGGGATGGATCAGAACGGGAATCCCCTCCTGTTGGCAGGCTTCCACCAGCCAGCCTGGTTTGGAGGTGACCAGAACGGATGGCCAGCGTTTTTGTGTCTGCACCAACAGACGCCACAGACAGGTTTGCGCCCCGGCCTTGTGGGGACGGTTTTGCAGGCACACCACAACGCCTGTATCGGCAGTCGGGGGAGGTGTGGTGGCGGTCGGGGTCACGTGTGTCAGGCCTTGTTTTCAGCTGGAGGGGTTTGGCCCGTGCGGCGGGGGGAGCACCCCCCGCGTGGCACGCGCATTTTATACCCCAGGCGGGGAACCTGATACAAGATCGCCTGTTTTTTTGAGACGTTTGAGAAGCATATCCCTGGGCTTCATACCTTTCAGGCCAAAAGCCAGATAGAGCGTGTTCAACAGGGAACGCAGCCCCATGCCCCGCGCCACCGCCAATCCGGATATCATATAGTAAAAGGCGCGTCCGGTAGGAAAATAGCGATACCATTTTTTGTGGAACAGATATTTGACCAGTTTACCGGGCAACAGGGGGATCAGGCGGAACAATACCGCAAAACGAACCTGTTCATCGGATTTGGCCGCATCGATGATGGTGCCGCGATAGCTTTGCTCCCCCACCATCTCGTTGCGCATGATCCGCTCATAGTGCTCCTGACACAAAATGCCTTGTTGCAGGGCGTAGGAGGTGATGGCTGAATCGGGGAAATAGTTCAGGAAAAAGATCATCAATGAATCCACCTTGTTGTCGATGTAAAAGTCCAACGAGAGGCGGATGTCCTCATGGGTTTCCCCCGGCAGGTTGAAAATATGATCCAGAGAACAGCGTACCCCCTCTGCGCGCAGACACTCAATCGCGCGCAACACACGGGCTGTCGGTTCAGGACGGGACAAAACCCGGCTCTTGTACTCGGCATTGGCCGTCTGAAACCCCATCAACACCCCCTGACATCCCGAAACCGCCAACTCACGGGCGATCGCCGGGGTGACTGTGGCGGGAAAGGCCAGGCAATAGAAGGGCAGTCCGATCTCCTGCCGATAGGCTGCCAAAAACTCTGATATCCATTTAAAATTGTTTATAAAAAAATCATCGTAGAAAAAAATTTCCCTGAACGGGCCCTCTTTCAGCACGCTTTTTATTTCGGTGATGACCGATTCCACGCTGCGTTTGCGCACCAATCGCGCATTGTCCTGCACCACCATTCTGGAATTGGAACCGGCGGAGCAATAACTGCATTTCATGGCACAGCCACGGCTGGTGATCACATACAGGGCATGGGAGTGGTTGGGATAGAGGAGGTGGTCACGGATGGGCAAGGTGTCCAAATTGTCCAGATAACTGCGCATGGGTGTCTGGATCATCTGACCCTCGCTGCCCCGATACACCACATTGGGCAACTGCTGATAGTGACCCGACACGAGCCCCTGCACCAATGCTTCGATGACCGGTTCTGCCTCGCCACGGAAAAGCAGATCGCAGGCGGTATCAGGCACAAACAGATCCGGTCGCAGGGTGGGCAATACCCCCCCCACCAGCATGGGCGGACCTCCCAGGGATCGCAAGGTTGCGGCGAGTTGTTTGTAAAATTGAAAATTGGGTGACCAGACCGAGAAGGCCACCAGATCCGGTTGACGGCCCAGAATGCCCTTGGCAATCTCTTGAAAATCAAAATATTTTTCCGGGTGGGTGTAGATGGAGGCATCGGCGCTCTTTGAAAAGATAAAAGTTTTCAGCTCTACCTGATGGCCCTTTTCCTTCAGGATTGCGGAGAGGTATGAGACCCCGAAATTCAGAATGAAATTGTCAACAAAGAGTATTTTCATAGCAGGTTGCTCCGAATAAAGGATGCCATTCCCGACAGGTTGCCCGTCAAACCCGACCCTTTTGGGAACCGGTTGTTGACCCCTCTGCTTTCCCCATGGGCAGGGGTGTGGCGTGCGAGAGGGTCATTCATGGTCAGGGCTGACTGGAATGGCATACAGGGTGACACCGCACCAGGTTTGCAGGGGTTGCAGTTTGAGTTGCCAACGCTCATCGGCAAGAATCTGTGTGATGCCATGGGGCATGGCCTCCTCTCGCCAACGGTGCGGCTCCATGGATTGCCAGCATGTTTGCAGGGATTCCGGAAACCCCTCCTTGCCCGTCTCGTCACCACACATGAAGGCTTTGTTGAATGCTTTGGCCTTTGAGAGGGAAGCCGGGCTGTAGGGATGTCCTCCGACAGGCAGAGTATGGGAACATTGCCGTGTGCTGTACAGTACGGTCTTGTTGATGCCGGCCCGGGATCCGGTTCCCGGTCCCATCACCAGCCCCCCGGCACTCTCTGCCATCCGCTTTTGAAAGGCCGGCCAATCCTGTTGGCATTCCCGCTTGATGTGGCGATGGTAGCGGTGATAGGCCCACTCATCCACGATCTGGGCAGGACGAAACGCGATGATGGCCCGTACCGTGAAGGAGAGCAGGACAACGCCCAACAGCCATTTGTCTGCGGCGTGCAGGGACCAATGGAGCGGAGGAAACCGACGCCCCCCTCCCAAAGGGAGCCGTTCCATGCGTGTACTCAGCAGCACACTCAGGAAAAAGAGCAGCAGCACCCCCTCCATGGCGACGCTGGCGGCGGGCAGATTGGGAAAGAGGGCGCAGTCAAAGCAGGGTGTTATGGGCAGATGTCTGCGGTAGATGGCGGAACCGAGGGTGATGAGCGCCAGAAAGAGCATGGCAAACCGGGCCATGGGGTTGCCCTCCAACCAGACGAGACGGGTCAGCAGGGAGACGATCAAGATGATATTGACCACCGTGTTGAGGTTCAACCATCGATTGTACAGGAGCAGATCGATCTGCCATGGGAGTTGCGAGGCGAACAGTTCGTGACCGACGCGCACCGCCACCAGCACTCCGGTGAAGATCCAGAGTGCCTGGAGCAGGATGCGACCATTGCCCTGGATCAGTGGCCGGGTGCGTCGCACGGAAAACCAGGAGAGCAGTGCCAAGGTGATTTCCGGCAGGAAAAAAAAGAGGGCATGGCGGATGGGGGTCGGGGAGTTCCCAATCATCTGGTGATGGTTGCCCACCTTGAGCCCCTCGCGCCACGCCTGTACCACGGTTTCGATCGCCTGTGCCGGCACAGATTCCGTGGGTGGCATGACCCACAGACGGTGGGCGGCATAGGAGATCGCGAAGAGGAGCAGACCCGCCAGCAGAGCGGTGAGGTTTTCCCTGGTGAGGAGCGGTTCGTTGCGCAGCCACAGGACCAGAAAGACCAGGCACCAGACGGCCAGGGCCCAGGTGGGGTGAATGGCGGGGGCCAGTCCCGTCAGGAACAGGGCACTGCCTTTGAACCCCAGGGCTGTCCTGGCCAGGGTGAGCAGGGCATAAAACATGGCAACGATGCCAAAAATGGAGAGATCGGCGGGATAGAGAACGGCATAAAAATGGTCTGGCACCAACCGCACGGTCAGCATGGCCAGTGGCAGGAGCAGGGCCAGCAGAGGCATGCGGGAGAGGGTCAAGGTGGCCATGCCGACGGCACTGAAGGCCAACGCGGTAAAAATGGCGGAAGAGAGAACGTTCAAGCTCCACTCATCCACCCCTGCCTTGAGCAGCAGGGCGGGAATTTGGGCGATCAGAGTGTAGGTGGAGCCGTTCAGCAGATAGGTGACCGAATCGGTGGGGCAGTGGGTGATGCCGCTGATCAACTGGGCGAAATATTGATTGTACAACCAGCGTGGCTCAATGCAGGCGCCATAAAACAGGCCCAGGGCAAACAGGAGGCGAAAGAGGCGGGTGGCCACCACCGTGTCTGTTGTGTCGTGACTGCCCAGAGAGAGCCAACCGGCCAAAAGGTGAACAGGTTTGATCACTGTGCGTGGCTCTCTTAACCGTGTTTGGGAAAACCGTGGGTGGCGATGGGGCGTCGGTTATGGGTAATCCTGCAATCTCTGAGCGCGGAAATCCCGGATCTCCTTGCCCTCCAGGCCGATTGCGGTATTGACGATGAAACGGGGACGGTTTTTGACCGCTTTGAATATTTTGCCCACGTAGACACCCAGGATGCCGACGGTGAACAGATTGAGACCGCCCAGGAGGAGTTGTGCCACCATGACCGCTGTCCAACCTGGCAGGTTCCAGCCGATTGCTTTGGTAAAAAGCACCACCGCAATGTAGCTCAACGAGAGCAGGGAGACCACCAGACCCACAATCAGGGCAAGGTAGAGTGGAGCCGTAGAGAAGGAGAGCAGTCCGTTGATAAAAACCTGAGCAGGTGCAAGGCTGCGCAACAGCGGTCTCTGGCCTGCGCCGGAAAATCTCGGTTCTCTCACATAGAAAACATAACGCTGGTCGAAGCCGATCCAGTGGATCAGGCCGCGCATGTAGGGGTCCACTTCGTCGAGAACGATCAAACGGTCCACGATATGCCGTCGCAATAATTTAAAGTCGCCCGTATTTTCGGGCATCTCCACCTCTGAGGCGGCATTGATGGCCCGGTAGGCCAAGCGGGTAACCCACATTTTGGCCGCCGATTCACCCCGCCGCTCGGTGCGCCGGGTATGGACGATGTCCGCGCCATCCCGCCATTGTTCAAGCATTTTCGGAATGAGTTCCGGGGGATCCTGCAGATCGCAATCCAGATAGATGACAGCGGCCCCGGAAGAGGCGATCATGCCGGCCAGCATGCACTCGTACACGCCGAATCGTCGGGACATGTTGACAATTTTGATGCGTGGATCCGCCGCATGGTATTGCTGCAAAATTTCCAGGGAGCGATCGGTGGAATCGTCGTTGACGAATATCATCTCGAATGTTTCGGGTTCCTGTTCCAGCACGCCGCACACGCGACGGATCAACTCGCCGATGTTGTCCGCTTCATTGCGGAAAGAGATAATGACCGAGATCATTTCGCGCGGGTTGGTCATGGGTGCTCCACCTCAACAAGACAACGGCATTCCGACGGACAGGCAAAAACCTCTGGCGAACGGCACTCAAGATCGGCTGGCAGAAACGGGGGCCAAAGCGACCTCCTCCCGGGTGGAGGGGTTCGGGCAATTTCTCATGGATAATCAAGGAGCCCCCCAGAGCGGCTGTCGCCAGCCTACTCACTCCCCTCTTCAGTTGTCAAGGGTTTGTCGGGAGCGGCCCACGGGCAGGTGGTGCGTGGTTGCGGCCTTTCTGGATTGGGCGCGATATTTGCTTGAATCCCTGCATGCCACGCCGGGCATGCTGCCCGGCCCGTGGGCTCTTTAGGAAGAAACGGCTATTATACAAGGAGTTTTTGCAAATGGAAAACTTGGCAACCGCCCCGTTGCGCGGGCAGCCCGTGGAGAGTGCAGCCATCGCCGGGGAGCTGTTGAGTCAATTGGTTGACCGTATCGAAAGCCTCGAAGAGGAGAGAGCGGAACTCGGCCAGGATATCCGGGATATCTACCTGGAGGCGAAGGGCAACGGTTTTGACCCGAAAATCATGCGGCAGATTGTCTCGTTGCGCAAAAAAGATCGTCATGAGATGGACGAGGAGGAGACCCTGCTGCAGATCTACAAGCAGGCCCTGGGTATGACATCCGCCACCCTCCAGTAGGGAGGGGCTGCACCATGACCCAGGCCCCGTTGCCCACCCCTCCCCAGGGAGAGGGGCGGATGCCCACCCCGGGCGCGGGGTCGGGGCAGGCGGGGCAGGGGTGTGGAGCATCCGGCCATCAGGAACGCCCGGCAACCGGTTCCACGGAAGAGTGGCAGGCGACCCTGGCCTATTGGCTGGAGTGCGGCATCGAATTTCGTTCCGGCGAGCGACTGGAATTTTTCACCCCCCCCTCCCGGCGCAGGGGAGGGGGAGAGGTGGCCAAAACCCAGCGGCTCTCCACCGGGGCCCCCTCGCCCGCGCCTGGCAGGCCTGTGCCCCCCTCCCCTCCCCAGCCGCTCTCCACCGGGGCTGCGCCCCCTGCGCCCGGTCGACCGCTCTCCCTCTCCGGCAGGCGGAGCGATCCGCCCCAGCCGTCCCCCCCCCCATCCCCGCCACCGCAACCCGTCCAGGGGGTCGATCTCCCCTGGTCACCGCCCCTGCCGGCGGCGGAACGTCCCCCCGTATTGACCAAGCTCGCGGCGGAGGTGGAAAACTGCAGCCGCTGCCCGTTAGCCAAAACCCGCACGCAGGCGGTTTTCGGGGTGGGCAATCCCAACGCCGAGGTGGTGTTTGTCGGCGAGGGCCCCGGGGCCGAAGAGGATCTGCAAGGGGAGCCTTTTGTGGGTGCCGCCGGGCGGTTGCTGGGACACATGCTGCACGCCATCGGGCTGCAGCGTGCCGAGGTTTATATTGCCAATGTGGTCAAATGCCGCCCCCCCGGCAACCGCAACCCCCACCCGGAGGAGATTGTCGCCTGCCAGGAACATTTGTTTCAGCAACTGGCCATCATTCGACCGAAGGTCATCTTTTGTCTGGGTAAATTTGCCATTCTCTGCCTGACACAGCACAGGGACAGCGTTGGTCAGGCCCGTGGCAAAGTGTGGTCCTGGCGCGGCATTCCCGTCATCGCCAGCTTTCATCCCGCCTACTATCTGCGCACGCCCCTGCAAAAACGGGCCGCCTGGGCCGATCTGCTCCGCCTCCGCAAACAGCTGGAGGGGTCATAGGGGGGGAAATTCCCTTCGCACCCCTTTTTTCAATGCTCCATGAAAGCGGCGTGGCGGATGACGGCCTCCATGCGATCCAGCATCACCCCCAGGGAAAAATGTTGGCGGGCGAAACGCAGGGCGTTCAGGCGCAGGGTGCTGCGCAGTTCGGCGTTGCCGAGCAGGAGATCCAGTTTGCCAGCCAGGGCGGCGGGATCCTTGGGGGGCACCAGCAGGCCGGTGACCCCATCCTGGAGGATCTCCCCGATGCTGCCCACCGGGGTGGAGAGGACCGGCACCCCGCAGGCCATGGCCTGCATCAGGGCCTGGGGCACCCCTTCGTTGGCATAGGAGGGCAGGGCAAAGATGTCGCAGGCTTGCAGCCAGGGCACCACATTCTCTTGCTGGCCGGCCAGGGTGACGCGGTTGGCCAACTGCAACGTCTGGATCTGTTTTTCCAGGTTGGGGCGTTGCGGTCCGTCGCCGACGATCAGCAGATGGGCCTGGGGGTGTTGCAGGTGGGTCATGGCCTCCAGCAGATGGCTGTGCCCTTTCCAGCTGCGCAGGGTGGCGACAATGCCCACCAGCATGCGCTCCGGGGGCAATCCCAGCTGCTGGCGTGCCTGGGTCTGGTTGCCGGGGACAAACTGTTTCAGATCGATGCCGGTGGGCACCGAGGTGATGCGCGGGGCGGGCAGATGGTTATCCTGGATCAACTGCAGCCGCAGGGCACTGCCGGTGGTGACAATGTGGCGGCAACCCTGGGTATAGAGCCAACGGCTGGTGGCATTGCGGGGCACGGGTGCGGAGATGTGGCGCACCCGGATCACCGCTGGCGGTTGGGAGAGAAGACGACAGGCCAGGGCGGTCAACCAGCTGTCGACGGAGCTGTGGGTGATGACCACATCGACCGGATTGTGCCGCAACCAGCGGCTGATATCCAGCAAACCCCGCATCCCTTTGCGCTGGATGCGGGCCGCGTGTACGGCAAGATTGCGGGCTTTGGCGGCGGCAAAGAGGCGGGATTGGACCGGACAGAGCAGGGAGACCTGGTGGCCCCGCTGCACCATGCCCGCCGCCTCTGTCAGAATGCGCAGCTCCTGCCCGCCCCATCCCATGGAGGATTCGGTATGCACCACGCGCAGGGGCATGTTTTTGTCGACATTCATGGATTTTTCATCAATCTGTTGTGTTCATTGTGGTCTGAATGCACTATACTGCCGCTCCCTGAAGTCTCTGTGTGCGGCGCGGATTTTTCCATGTTGAGGGGGCACACGATGGCGGGTCCGGGGCGGAGCCCTGGGCATTGGGCCGGTGCTGTTGTTGTTTTCGGTGCGCCTTTACGAAAAAAGAGGCGCCCGGCTCTCGCCGCAGGCGAGTTTTTTGGCTGCGGCCATGCCGCGCTGTGCGGCTCCCCGCTCCTCATCCCCACGACTGTATGGGAAATCACCGGGTAACGCAATGGCCCCTTCCTCTTCTCCCCTCTCTCTCGCCCTGATTCGCCAACGCTATACGCCGTTCGGGGGGGCGGAGCGGTTTTTGGAACGGGCCATGGCGGCCCTGCAACAGGAGGGGGTGGCCATCACCCTCATTGCCCGCAGCTGGAGCGGGACGGGGGCGGGCGTGCAGCTTCTTCCCTGCAACCCCCCCAGTTGGGGACGGTTGTGGCGGGATGTGAGCTTTGCCGGCTGTGTGCGCCGCCGCTTGCAACAGCACCCCTTCCACCTGGTCCAATCCCACGAACGGATTGCCGGTTGCGACCTCTATCGGGCCGGGGATGGGGTGCATCGGGTCTGGCTGGCAGAACGGGCCCGCACCCAGGGCTGGCTGGGACGCCTGGCCACGGCCTGCAGCCCCTATCATCACTATATTCTGGCGGCGGAACGGCGCCTGTTGCACAGCCCCCGCCTGCGGGGGGTGATCTGCAACTCCCGGATGGTGCAGGAGGAGATCCGGCGGCATTTTCAGACCGCCGCAGAAAAGCTGCATGTCATCTACAGCGGCGTGGATATCCACCGCTTTCACCCCTCCCTGCGCCCGCAGTTTCGGGAGTCGGTGCGGCAGCAGTGGTCCATCCCCCCGGAGGCCCTGCTGCTGCTCTGTGTGGGCTCCGGTTTTCAGCGCAAGGGGGTGCCTGTTCTGCTGGAGGCCATGGTCGCCCTGCCCGCCTCGGTTTATCTGCTGGTGGTGGGCCAGGATCGGCATCTGGAGGCCATGCGGGCACGGGCCAGGCGTCTGGGAGTGGGCCAGCGGGTCATGTTTACCGGGGGGCAGTCGGAGGTGGCGCCCTTCTATGGGGCGGCCGACGTTCTGGTGTTGCCCAGTCGCTATGATCCCTTTCCCAATGTGGCCCTGGAGGGGATGGGGGCTGCCCTGCCCCTGATCACCAGCCATCAATGCGGGGCGGCGGATCTGATACGCCACGGGGAGAACGGTTTTCTGGGGGACTCCCTGGATCGCCCCGCTCTGTTGGCCAATATCCATGCCCTGTTGGCCGATCCCCAGCGGCGGCAGGCCATGGGCCGGGCAGCCAGGCAGACGGTGGAACCTTTGACCCTGGAGGCCATGAGTCAGCGGTTGTTGGCGTTGTATGCGCAGTTGTTGCGGGCGGCGTGAGAGGATCATGCAGATCGTGCACCGTTCGGTCAGGCAGGGTATGTGTGAGGGATGGATGAGGAGGCATTGCCTGGGGCCTGTCGGGGTGATGGTGGTCCTGTCACTGTTGTTCGCGTCTGCGGCCGGGGGGCAGGAGGAGCCCGCCTGCCCGGCTCTGAATGAGGGGGTGGAGGTGGATGTGCGTTTTGAACCGAGCAAACCCTTTGTGGATGACAGCCGCTCCCGCGCCTGGATTCAGGATGTGGCCCGTGCCTTGCACCATCCCATCGGTGTGACCGCGTCGCGCCTCTCCCACACCCTGACGGCCCACTTTTTGGTCCGGGTGACGGCCGATCGTCGCTCTCGCTGTCTGTACCTGAAAACACTGACCATGGTGCTGGCCTATCCCAACACCACCGTCTATATTGACAACGCCTATCGACCGGGCAGCTGTGAATATCAAGCCATTTATCAGCACGAAATGGAGCATGTCCGCATTCTCAACACCCACCAGACGCGCTTTTTGCCCACCTGGCGCAGCCGCCTGCAAGCGTTGGCCCGGGATGTGCGTCCGCTCTTGAGCGACAACCCCCAGCAGACACAGCAGGAGGTACTGCAAAAGCTGGATCAGGTGGTGAAAAAGGAGATCGAGCGGTTGGACAAGTTCCAGAAGGCCGAGCAGGGCGCCATCGACACCCCGCGCAACTATGCCAAAGTGCGTGCCAGTTGTCAGGCCTGGTGAGGGTGGCCCCTCTTTTTTGGGTCGTGGATCAGGTGGGCTTCAACCCCTCCGCAGCCCGACTGACCAGCAGCTTGGCCACGTCCGGGTGGGCTCCCTGCTGCATCAGCTCCTGTTCCACCTGGGCGGCGGGGGTGCCTGTCCGGAGTTTTTCCATGGAAAATTCCAACAACAGCTCGGTGATCCGTTCGGGGGTCAGTTGCATGGCCATGGTTTTTTCTCCTGGGTCTGGCGTGTTGGACGGCGGTCGACGACTACGGTAGCGGCAGGTTCCTGCCATGCGCAAGGATTAAACCGCCGTTCGGGAGAAAAGGGGAGAGCGTTGTGATCTTCCTGCGGCAGCGGCCTGCATGGCCCTGGGGGCCGGGCAGTCTGCCACAGAGTATATCGAGATGTACGGAGTCGGGTTTCTTCATTGGCGTTCATGGAGATGGCCATGCCTGTCACGCAACAGACACAATCCAGTCGGTGGATGACCAGACGCTATCTGCTGGCACTGGGTATCCTCGCCCTGCTCTCCTGTACGGCTTACGGTGTCCTGACGGTGGTCCTGGCGCAGCAGGAGGGGAGGGGTGTGGAGGTCAACATCAGCGGACGGCAGCGCATGCTTTCGCAACGCACAGCTCTGTTTGTCCAACGCCTGCTGCTCTCCGACAGCGAAGCCGCCTACCAACAGGCCAAGGCCGCCCTGCGGGAAGCGACGTTGCTCATGGAGCGCTCCCACAACGGGCTGACCCGGGGCAGTGAGGAGCTGGGATTGAGCGGGCGCATGAGCCCATCGATCTATGCCCT
Source organism: Magnetococcales bacterium (assembly GCA_015229095.1). GTDB lineage: Bacteria > Pseudomonadota > Magnetococcia > Magnetococcales > Magnetaquicoccaceae > Magnetaquicoccus. Next base: position 11,589 of record JADGCE010000068.1, read on the forward strand.
TTATTACGAGGGTGACCGGGCTCTGGACCCCCTGGTGCGTCGCTACCTGGCCGCCCTGCGCCAGGTGTTGGAGACCCCCTTTGGCCAGTTGAAGGTTGATCTGGAGAGTGTCCAGTTGATTCTTTCCACCGCCCCCGGTCCGCTGCTGGCCGCCCTGGATGGCGTGGTGTGGCGCTATCAGCAGGAGGGGGATGAGATTGTTGCCATTCTGCACCGGATGGAGGGGGGCGTCCTCTTTTTGACCCTGTTCACCCTGTTGTTGGAGCTGTTGTTTGTGTTTCGTCCCATGGTGCGGCAGGTGTTGGCGCAGATCCACCACCTTCAGGAGGGCTCCGAGGCCCTCAGTCGGGAGGTTGTCCAACGCACCCAGGCGCAGCAGGCGTTGCAACGGGCCCGTGATGAGTTGGAAATTCGCGTCGAAGAGCGTACCGCCTCTCTGAGTTGGGAGATTGCCGAACGCAGAAAAGTGGAAAAAACGTTGCGGGGGAGTGAGCAACGGTTTCGGGCCATGGCGGATTCGGCCATGGAGGGGATCATCGCCATCAATGCGCTGGGCAGCATCGTGACCTGGAACGCGGGGGCGGCACGGATTTTTCTCCGGGAGGAGGCGGAGGTTTTGGGGGCTTCTGCGGAGATCTTGATGCCGGAACCCCTTCGCCACCGGTACAAGGCCGGTCTGGCCCGTCTTGCCCAGGGGGGGATGAGCCGCATCGTCAACAGCACGTTGGAACTGCAGGGTTTGCGCAAGAATGGGGAAGAATTTCCCCTGGAGCTCTCCCTCTCCACCTGGTCGGAGGGTGAGCAGACTTTTTATACGGGCATTGTGCGGGATATTTCGGCTCGGAAGCGCAGCGAGCTGGCTTTGCAACAGGCCAGGGAGCAGGCAGAGTCGGCCACCCTGGCCAAGAGCCAGTTTTTGGCCACCATGAGCCATGAAATCCGTACACCCATCAATGCCCTGTTGGGCATGGGTGAGCTGTTGCTGGAGACCACTCTGACGGAGGAACAGCGCCGCTTTCTGGAGATCTCCAACCAGTCTGGCGCCGCTTTGTTGGCATTGATCAATGATATTCTTGATCTTTCCAAGATTGAGGCGGGCCAGTTGGTGATGGAGTCGGTTCCCTTTGATCTGCACAATCTGGTTGTTGGCACGGTGGATATTTTAAATCTGCTGGCCAGGGAGCGTAGCAACCGCCTGTCGTTGAACTGGCACGATGCCCTGCCCCGCTGGGTATGCGGCGATCCGGGCCGTTTGCGGCAGGTATTGCTGAACCTCATCAACAATGCCATCAAGTTTACCGATCAGGGCCGTGTGACCCTGACCGTGCGCCCCGAATCCGAAGGGGGGCAGAGGCTCTATTTTGCCGTGGAAGATACCGGCATTGGCATCGCCGAGGAGAAGCTGGAGAGCATTTTTTTGCCCTTCAGTCAGGCGGACTCCTCCGTCACCCGTACCCATGGGGGGACAGGTTTGGGGCTGACCATTTGCCGGCAGATCATCCAGCATGCCGGCGGCACCCTGGGGGTGCAGAGTCGTCTGGGGCAGGGCAGTCTGTTTTATTTTACATGGCCTCTGCCAGGCAGCGCAGATCCCGCCGGCTTGCCGGTGGCCGCCCCGCAGGAGTGCGCGCAACAGAGCGGGCCGCTGTCGGACTCCGGGCGAACACCGCTGGTGTTGTTGGCAGAAGATGCGGAAGAAAATCAAATATTGATTCGGGCCTTTCTCAAGAGAAGCCGCTACCGGCTCCAGATCGTGGAGAATGGCGCGCAGGCCGTTGAGCAGGTCAAGGGGGGGGCGTGTGATCTGGTTCTGATGGATATTCAAATGCCGGTCATGGATGGCTGCACGGCCATCCGTTTGATTCGGGAGTGGGAACGGCAGCAGAACAGCGGCTCCACACTGCCCATCATTGCCCTGACCGCCGATGCCATGCGGAGCTCCGAGGAGCAGGCGACGGCGGCGGGGTGTACCCTCTATCTCACCAAACCCATCTCCAAACGCCACCTTCTGGAGACCTTGGCTTCGTATTTGCCGGCGTGAGAGCAGCAGGGTTTCCCCTGGAGCGGTTG
>JADGCE010000069.1 GCA_015229095.1 Magnetococcales bacterium
GGGATCTGCCCATTATCGCCATGACCGCCAATGCCATGAAGGGGGACAAGGAGCTCTGTCTGGCCGCAGGCATGAGCGACTATGTGGCCAAACCCATTGACCCCGACAACCTGTATGCCGTACTGACCCGATGGATGCCCTCTGTTGCGGTAACGGCGGAAACATCCGAACCCGCCATCGGCCCCTCCCCATCCGCCCCTCCACCCACGGAAAAATTTCCCTTCCTACCAGGGATCGATACCCAGGCGGGCCTGCGCAACATGGGGGGCAATAGCGCGTTGTACTGGGATATTTTGTCCAAGTTTACCCACAATCAGAGAGAGGCTTGTCGCACCATGACCGACCTGTTGGCGGCAGGGGAGTGGTCGCCCCTGGAACGCACCGCCCATACGCTCAAGGGGATAGCGGCCACCATCGGGGCAACCGATTTGCGTGACGCGGCCCAAAAGATTGAGCAGGGGACCGGATCCGGCATGGGCAGGGAGCGGTTACGCCTCTTGATACAACAGGCCTCCGAGCACCTGGAGCCCCTTCTTGTCACCCTGGATGGGGCAATACCCAAGCAACCGGAAGTCGTCGTGATGGCCGAGGAGGATGGCACGACAGACATGGCGACACTGACCCCCCTTCTCAGGCAGGCTGCAGACCATTTGTTTCACTTCAACTCTGATGTGGATAGCGTCGTCCAGAAGATGGAGGCCCTGGCAAAAAGCCGTCTAGATAGAGATTATCTAATTAAAATAAAAGAGTTTTTGGAAGGATTTGACTATGAAGCCGCCCTGCAGATCTTGCGGCAGTGGGCGGAGGAGTCTGGTGTCCGGCTGGAACAAACAGGGAACGGATAAACTCAACCTCAAGGTTCAAACATGACCGGACACACCTCTCCCCCATCGAAATCCAGAACAGACACCATTCTGTTGGTGGATGACCAACCGGATCAAATCAGGATCATCAAGGCGGCATTGGACCAGCATTTTCTGGTCAAAGTTGCGATCCGGGGTGAACTGGTGCTCCCGATCGCCTTGGAGGGTGGCATTGATCTCATTCTGCTGGATATCCTGATGCCTGAAATGGATGGGTATGAGGTATGCCAACAATTGAAGGCCCATCCGGAAACACGCAGGATTCCAGTCATCTTCTTGACTTGCAAGGATTCACAGGATGATGAATCCCTTGGTTTGGATCTGGGTGCGGTGGATTTTATCCGCAAACCCAGCAGCCCGGCGGTATTGGTGGCGAGGAGTCGCAACACGATTGCCCATCAACGCGCCAAGCGGGAGCTGCGTCGCAAAAACGAGGAGCTCCGGCAGGCCTTGAAAATTCGCGAAGAGGTAGAGCGTATCTCCCATCATGATATCAAGGGCCCCCTCTCCTCCATCCTCGGTTTGCCGGAAATTCTCCTGGCGGACAGCAACCATACGGAAGGACAAAGAGCCCTGCTGAAGCAGATAGAGAGAAGCGGATATATCATTCTGGAAATGCTCAACAGATCGCTGGATCTGTTCCGGATGGAAAATGGCACCTATCAGCTCCACCCGGCGACATTTGACCTGCTGGAAGTGTTGCAATATATCGCGGGGGATTTTGAAAAACAAAACCAGCGCAGAGGCATACGGATCGTGATCCACCACCCCGGCAGTGGCGCAGCATTTTTTGTGATGGGTGAAAGGATGCTCTGTTATTCGCTGTTTTATAATTTGATTTTGAACGCTGTCGAAGCCTCCTGTGATCATGGAGAGATAAGCATCCAACTGACCTCCGCCACCGCCTGTGGCGTGATTCGGATCACCAATCCCGGTGAGGTGCCCATGGGAATCAGACCCCATTTTTTTGATAAATATGTTACCTCCGGTAAAAAGGATGGCACGGGGTTGGGAACATACTCTGCCCGGCTGGCTGCACACATTCAGGGGGGCATGGTGGAACTGGATACCCGTCAATCCGGCAAAACATCCCTTGTGGTAACCCTGCCCCAGGCTTCCCCGCCGCTGCCCGATCCGACAGCCGGCCCCACCAAGGGATTACGCATCCTGTTGGCAGAAGATGCCGAGGAGAATCAGGTGTTGTTTGCGGCCTATCTCACGGATACGGCGCATCAGCTGGTCATCGTCAACAATGGCATGGAGGCGATTGCCCGCATACAGGAAGAGGGGTTTGATGTGGTCGTCATGGATATCCAGATGCCCGTCATGGATGGTTGCACGGCACTCCGGCGGATTCGCCAATGGAAACAAGAGAGGGGCGCTTCTCCCGTACCGGTTATTCTCCTCTCCGGGCATGCCCTGGAAGAGGAGGCGGCGTTTGTTCGGGAATCCGGGTGCATGTTGTACCTTGCCAAACCGCTGCGCAAGCAACCAATCATAGAGGCACTGCGGGAGATTGCCTGCAGCTCTCTCGTGCCTGCGGGAGAGAGAGAACAGGGCGGTCGATCCAGGAATTCAATGGGAGAAAACCAATGAACAGCGAGCAAGACCCTCGACGCAGTACCATCCTGGTGGTAGACGATTCCCCTGAGAATCTTGCGATTTTGAAACGGGTGCTGGGTGAACGCTACAGCGTTCGCCCAGCCATCAATGGCAAGGTCGCCCTGAAGGCGGCCATGGTTGAACCTTTGCCGGATTTGATTCTGCTGGATATCATGATGCCGGAAATGGACGGCTTTGAGGTGTGTGAGCGGTTGAAGGAGGATCCTCTCTCGCGAGAGATACCGATCATTTTTATCACGGCCAAGGATCAGGTGGAGGATGAGACCCGGGGATTGAAGGCAGGAGCCGTCGATTATATCTCCAAACCATTCAGCATTCCGGTTGTCATGGCCAGAGTGGCTACCCATCTGGCCATGCATGCTGCTCATGTGCAGATCAAACAACAGTATATTGCCTTGCAAGAGATGGAGAAGCTGCGCAAGGATGTGGAGGCCATCACCCGTCACGATCTCAAAACGCCCATCGGCGGCATCCTCAGTTGCATGGAGCTGTTGCTGGGCGATGATTCCATCCCCCCGGGTGAACAAAAAGAGTTTTTCCACATGATCCGTGACTCCGCCAATCAGCTGCAGGAGATGGTCAACATGTCCATGAACCTGATCAACATGGAACAGGGACGCTATGAGGCTGTATTGCAACCCATTGCCTTATTGCCCGTTTTCCAGCGCATACTTACCGACCATCGGGTATGGATTGAGAGAAAGCGGTTGACGGTCGCGATCACCCTGGATGGTCAACCCGTGCGAGAGCGACAGAGCTTTACCGTCCTGGGGGACAAGACGCTCTGTTACACCATGTTTGCCAACCTGTGCAAAAATGCCCTGGAGGCCTCCGGTACAGACCAGACGGTGACCATCGCATTGCACAACGCCGACAACCAGATGGCCAGCATTGCGATTCACAACCATGGCGCGGTACCGGAGGCCATCCGGGAGAGGTTTTTTGAGAAATATGTCACCCATGGCAAACGGGGCGGCACAGGATTGGGAACCTACTCCTCCCGTTTGATGGCGACGACCCAACGAGGCACCATCAGCCTGCACAGTTCGGAGCAGGAGGGCACCACCCTCACGGTCACCTTGCGACAATAGGCGTAACCAAAATGAAAAAACATCGCCTTGCCTGAAAATCAATGGCACGAGCACAATGACCAGAGAGTGAGGATGCCATGTCTGCTGCAACACACGCACCGAGCAAAACCCCATCCGACACATTGCGCAGAGAATACGAAGAGCTGACGGAACGCATCCCGGTGGGCATTTATATATTCCGCGCGCGCGCCGATGGCAGCGTTGCTTTTGATTATGTCAACACGCCCTTTTGCCAGTTGTTGGGACTTGACCGGGCGACCGTACTCCGGGACGCCGCCCACGCATTCCAATCGGTCCATCCCGAAGAGCGGGAGGCATTCATGCGTTTCAGCCAGGAATCGGTCAGCCGGGAATCTGGCAAGAAACGGGAGAGTTTTTTGTGGATCGGGCGTTTCCTGGTGGCAGGCAAGGTCCGTTGGCTCCATATTCAATCTCTCCCCGCCACAGATCCGAACGGAGAGAGTATCCGGCATGGTGTTGTCATCGACATTACCGGACGCAAGTTGCTGGAGAATGCGCTGCGGGAGGCAAAACGGGAGGCGGAGAGTGCCAATCAGGCCAAAAGTCGCTTTCTCGCCACCATGAGCCATGAGATCAGAACCCCCATGAACACCATTCTGGGGGTGGGAGAGACATTGCTGGCTTCACCTCGCCTCTCCCCCAAGGAAAAACAGCTCCTGGAGATTGCCAACAGGGCGGGCAATACCCTTATGGCACTGATCAACGATGTTCTGGACCTTTCCAAGATTGAAGCCGGCCAACTGCATCTGGAAGAGATAGTTTTTTCTCCTGTCGAGGAGATTCGCCAGGCCATGGCCATGGTCTCCGAAGCGGCCCAGGCCAAAGGCGTGGCCTTGACCTGGGCAACGGCGGTCCATGTGCCCTCCCATGTCCGTGGCGACCCCCAACGCCTGCGCCAGATCCTTTTGAATCTCCTGAGCAATGCGATCAAGTTTACGGAACAGGGGAGTGTCACGCTCCAGGTTGAACCTGGGCAGGGCGAGCAATTGCACTTTTCCGTTGCGGACACGGGCATCGGCATCCCGGAAAACCGGCTCGATACCATCTTCCAGCCGTTTGTCCAGGCTGAGGAGTCCACTACCCGCCGCTTTGGCGGCACGGGACTGGGCCTAAGCATCTGCTGCCAACTGGTCGAAAAAATGGGCGGCGAGATCTGGGTGGAGAGTCAGGTTGGTCGGGGCAGTCTCTTCCGCTTTACCGTTCGCCTGCCGTGGATACCTGCAGAGGTCACAGAGAGGCAGATGGCCACGCACGGTACGGAGCAGCCTGTGCCATGCCCCGATCCAACCATGACCAAAGGGATTACAGGTATGTGGATTCTGCTGGTTGACGACGTGAAAGACAACCGTTTGGTGGTTGAGGCCTTTCTGGACAATACCCCCCATCATGTTGTGGGTGCCGCCAGCGCCACGGAGGCAATCCGGCTGTTCGAGTCACGCCCCTTTGATCTGGTGCTCATGGATGTCATGATGCCAGGCATGGATGGCCTGGAGGCGACCCGAAAAATCCGCAGCATCGAGTCTGCCCGGCACCGCTCCCATACCCCGGTGATTGCGCTCACGGCCAACGCCATGAAGGAGGACAGAGAGGAGGCCCTTTTGGCCGGATGTGACAGGCATCTCTCCAAACCCTTGCGCCGCTCCAGCCTGCTGGAGGTGATCTCTCTCTTTTCCCGACAGAGTCCGGCCACCACCGACACCTCCAGCCTGATCGCACCCCATGCGGCCATCATGAGAAGACATGCCATCAATCCCCAAACCCTGGATCAGCTCCAGAGCGAAACCGGGCCGGGATTCCATCCTGTTCTCGCCATGTTTCTGAAAAATTTTCCGGGCAGGCTCGATGCCTTGTCCCGCGCATGGCAGGCAGGCAATCGGGAAGCATTGCAGCAGGCCGCGCACAAACTGAAAGGAACAGCAGCCACTTTCGGCGCAGAGCAGTTTGCCGGTTGTTGCGCCGCCCTGGAGCAAGAGGTCATGCAGGGCGGTGCGCTGGAAAGAATACCGGGCATGCTGGAGGGGATCCGGGTGGAGGGGGAGCGCGTCCAGCAGGAGCTGCGACGGTTACAGAATCCCCCATGAAAGGGAGGTGCTGCTATGTGGATTGGGTGCGAGTCACTGCATATTTGCCTCGCCTGTCCTCCCGCAAAACCTCTCGCACAATCTCTTTCAGTCGCTCGTAGGAAGTCGGCTTGTGCAACACTTCGACATCAGCCGGCACACCACCGCTGGCGGCGATCTGCTCGTCGCTCATCCCGGTCACCACAACAATGCGCGGGGCATTCAGGCCCGGCATATCCCGGATGCTCTTGAGCATCTGGAACCCATCCATGGCCGGCATCATCAGATCGGTGATGAGCACAGCCGGTTTGTGCATGCCCGCATGAATCAGCCCCTCAAACCCGTTGCCTGCGACCACCAACCGTACCGGCCATCCCCAATGGGCGACCACCGCCTTGGCGATCTCTTGCAAGTCCGGGTCATCCTCGACCAGCAAGAGGGTGATGGCCGGCTGATCGGACTCGAGCAGCTCCTCTTGACGCCGCTCCAACATCTGGTTGATGGAACTCACCGGAATCCGGAAATGGCCACCTGCCGTTTTCCAGAATTTGATGGCGCCCCGTTCCATCCAATAGTGAACCGTCCGCTGGGAAACACCAAGCAGTTGGGCTGCCTTGGATGTGGTAACAACCGGTTCCAGCACATCATGAGAATGTTGAGCATTCATATTTCACCTGTGTGACACAGAGACAGGCCCGCCTTCCGGCAGTAAGCGTAACAGTGTCTCCCGCTTAAGCCGGGATCAATGATCAGGGGGGAGACCGTAGTCGGCTCAAGTGGAGAGCCCACGGCCTCTGCAAACGGAACGAACGACCAGGGGCGATGGTAAGATATTTTTACAAGAAAATCAAGCATTATCAGAAAAAAATACTACCGACACGATTTTTCTTGCAATTTAAGCATAGATTGAAAATAATGTAAACGTAAGCTGGCAGATGGGGGGCGCTATCCCGTTTCAATCGACATCCAGACAACTGGACGAGTACATTTTTGAGGATAACAGTTTTCTGTCGATCGGGAGATCCCGAAAACCTCTTTGAGTGACTCAATCAGGAACGAGTGCGCGTCACCTGCGCCCTCTCCGGTGGCCGATTCCTGTACGGCAGCAGACAGCAACCTTGTGATGGAGAACGTCAATGGGCAACAATCCTGGCATCAGCAGCATGGTTAAATCCAGTCTTTTCAATACCTCAACAAAAGAGATCCACACAGATCCCGCAAGGCAGCCCGTTGTCGTCACTGTATCACGCAGCTTCGGATCGAATGGAGGAAAAATTGCTGAACTCCTGGCTGAACGACTCCATGTACCCTGCTATGGACACTCCATGATCGATGAGTTGATCAGCAAAACACATACCACAAAAAAACTCATGTCACTGATGGATGAAAAACTACCCAGACCGATAGACAGTTTTATCTATTCCCTGTTTGTCGACCCGGAACAATCGATCTCCGGATATTACAAGCATCTCATCAAAGCGGTCACGAGCATCTCCAGGGAGGGAGGCGTCATCGTTGGACGCGGGGCCCGGTTGATCCTGGCTCAATACCCCTACGTCTTCAGGGTCCGCATCGAGGGGTCGCGCGACGTATGCATCAAACGGGTCGCCCAGCGCGAAGGGGTCAGCCTGGAAGCTGCAAAACGCAAAATCGCGGAGATTGAACAGGAGAGATCCCGGTTTCTGAAAGGATTGTTCAAGAGATACCCGAACAACAGAACCTACTATGACATGGTGATCAATTCCGACAAGCTGGAACCGCAGCAGGCCGTGGAGATCATTGTCACGACCATGGAAAAAATGGGCTATCCCGTCCCGGAAGGGCAGCATGCCCCGGAAACCAGAAAGCCACAACCGGTCACTGCCCCCCCCCATGGCAAGCCACAACCCTACGAGATCAACCCCGCCGTTGGCCTGAAATTTTTGATTGTGGAGGATGAGGCAGAGTTTTTTGCGATCATCAACGGGTGGCTGGCCAATGCAGCGGGCGGCAAGGAGTCCCCTCTCATCACACCGTCACTGCATCTCACCCACGCCACCAGCTTCAAGGAGGCCGAATCCTTCCTGGCCCTGCAAAAGTATGATTTGATCCTGCTCGATCTCAATCTTTCCGACAGTCACGGCTATGATGAAACCTTCGTGCGGTTGAACCAGAAAAAGCTCGACACCCCTATCATCGTGTTTACCGGTCTGGATGACGATCAAAAGGCCGTGCAGGCTGTGGATGATGGGGCGCAGGATTATCTCGTCAAGGGTCAGGTGAACAGGAAGACGCTGCTGCGCTCCATCAGACAGGCATTGTCGCGTTACAAGATCATGAGGGCATATGGCCGGAGGTGAACCGCATGCAACCCTCTCTGGCATTTTGGCAGACCCTCTCCTGCATACCTGGAGAAATGAACCATGGCTTCCATCCTTGTCGTCGACGATGATGCCTGCTCCCGCACCTATCTTGTGGCACTCCTGAACAGAGCCGGCTACAGGGTGCAGGAGGCCTGCAGCGGCCTGGAAGGGCTGGAACAGGTTGCAAGAGGAGCGATCGATCTCATCATCACCGATATTTTCATGCCAACCATGGATGGGCTGGAGCTGCTCGCCGTCCTTGACAAGCTGCATCCGACCAACAAAGTCATCGCCATGTCCGGTGGCGGCTTGGCCATGGATCGCAAGCTGGCCTTGCATGCGGCACACAAGTTCGGAGCGGTCGCGTTGATCCGCAAACCGTTCAACGTCCGTGAGGTGATCCGTACCGTTGCCACTGCCCTGCAAGGCGTGGCATGACATAGCGTTTTTCCAATTTTCTGAGGAGAGCAGACTTTGGCCCATATCCTGGTAGTCGATGATGACGAAATCATGAGAGCCTTACTGAGTGGCATGCTGCGGCATGTCGGACACACCGTGGTGGAATCGGACAACGGGCAGGGGGGATTGGAACAGATGAACGCTTATCCGGCAGAGCTCGTCATTACCGATATATTCATGCCGGAGATGGATGGCCTTGAATTTTTGATAACCCTCCTGGAAAAACACCCGGACAGCAAAGTCATCGCCATCTCCGGGGGATACAAGGCGGTGAATGCCTGTTTGAGCCTGCAGATGGCCAAGGCCCTTGGGGCCACCGATATCATCGCCAAACCCTTCCATACGGCGGCTGTGATCAGACAAGTTGCGTATGCTCTTCAATCCAAAACCATTGCATACAGACGGAGGGCAGAGAGATGAACGCTTCCCAATCGGAACAGATACAGAACACAGAGGAGGGCTATCCGGATTTTGCCAAGCTGACCGAGATGAGAGAAGAGCTCGGCGACCATTTTCTGTTGGTCATGCAGCACTTTCAGTCCGGCATGCTGGCCCGTCCCCAAAAAATCCGCCAGGCATTCCAGAACAACAACCCGGAACAACTGGCCCTGGAAGGCCACTCTTTCAAAAGTCTCTGCAGGCAGCTTGGTCTGTCGCAGATGGAGACATTGTCGGTAACCCTTGAATCCATGGGCCGGTCAGGCCAATTGGACGGGGCCGCTCCCCTGATCGAGCGGTTGCTTGCCTACGGCCTGCAGGCGCACTGCGAGCTGCAGAAATATTGCTTGGCATGCGGTAAGCCATCTTCTGTGCAATGAACCGCCTCCTTTTTTGAGAAAGGCCAAGGGTTCTCAACAGGGACGAACGTGCCTCCCAGCAGGGCCATTCACTCAGGAGATGGCGATGGGAAATACCGAAACTTCGAAGGTTCCGTTGGTTCTTGTTGCGGATGACGATGCGTGCATGCTGTCACTCATCATCAGGGTCTTGAAAAAAGATGGGTATGATGTCATTGGAACGCAGGACGGACAGGAAGCCGTTGATTTGTTTGTACAGAACCAACCGGACATGCTCCTTCTGGACGTCAGCATGCCGGTCATGGATGGTTTCGCAGTCTGCGAAACCATCCGCAAACTGCCTAGCGGGGCCCGGGTACCCATTGTGATGCTGACCGGCTTGTCTGATGACCAGTCTGTTGATCAGGCCTTTGCAGCCGGGGCGGATGATTATGTCACCAAACCCATTCACTGGGCCGTTTTGCGCCAACGGATCCGGCTGTTCATGGAACGCCGGAGAGCGGAGGCGATCATACTCTACCAAGCCACGTTTGATACCTTGACAGAGCTCCCCAATCGCAATTTATTCATGGACCGCCTGGAACGGGCCATCGCCCTGGCGCGGCGCAACCAGGAACAGTTGGCCGTGCTCTTCATCGATCTCGACCGATTCAAGGAGGTCAACGACACATGGGGACACGCGGCGGGCGATGAACTGTTGCGCCAGACTGCTAGGCGACTGAAAGAGTGTGTACGGCAATCCGATACGGTGGCCCGCATGGGGGGGGATGAGTTTACCATGCTTCTCCCTGGCGTTTCTTTTCCTGCGGATCCCGAAATGGTGGCCCGCAAGATTCTCTTCTCCCTCTCTCAGCCGTTTGACCTGCATGGGCATATAAGCGTTATCTCCGGCAGCGTAGGTATCGCTCTCTTCCCGCAGGACAGCGATACCCTGCAGACCCTGCTGAAGTATGCCGATCATGCCATGTACGAGGCCAAGAGACAGGGAAAAAATGGTTTCCTGTTTTTCCACCCATCTATGGAAACCGAACCGGCGCAATCATTGGGATGCCCTGTTTGCCAAACAGGGCATCCGCAACCGCCTGCGAGAGAATTTGCCGACGGCACCCTTGTTTGACACACCGCGTTTTACCCGGAACATCGAAACGGCCTATACGGCCATGTGGCACCGTTTTCAGTCTGGACAAGGGGCTGAACTCATCGACTTGACCCATGGTTGAATGGCCACGATTGTGGCTGGGAACCCTTGTCCACCACGCCAAAATACTGTAGACGGGGGTATGAGACTGTTTCCCTGCTGCGCTCTCTTCGGGTTGAGCCCGGCGGACGCGGGCCCGGACGATACACCGGGACGTTGCTTCGGCACCGCAACACCGAGAACGTTGACCAGCCAACGCAGCAGCTGGGACGCATGGAAGCGGACAATAGGAGAGGCAGGAGGAGCGGTGACGACCTCACTCAAGCCTGCCATTTTGGTTGCCGTCAGACAAAAAACGTCGGCACGGTCGCCGCGTCTTGCACCCGCGTGGCACTCCCAGCCCGTATTGTCACCCGGTCACCAACACCAAACACCCCATCGTGAGCAATCCCTGCTACTCCGGTGCTGGTGGCCACTTTGGCGAGACCGTCGGAGACAGAGAGCACCTTGCCAGCCGTTTCTCTCTTTCCGGACAGGATGCGCTGCAGATCAAGAAGGGGTTGGGACATTTTTCAGCAACTCCAGTGTGGTGGTGAGCCTTGGTCCAGCGGCGGAGTGGCTGACGGATGTTACTTTTCCTCGCCACGACCGTCCCATGAGCGCGTCATGCACCTCGACAAGCTGTCCAGGCATGAACCCAGACCGGTGCAAACACACCAAGGACACCTCCTGCAACGCCTCGCCGGAGTCAATCTCTGCTCGGCCACGGGAGCGTTTCGCTTCATCCGTCGTCAACAGCGGATCGGAAACATCCGCACCCCGAAAGGCACCATCGCCGCGCTGGCAGAAGATTCCACCGGCACCCAACGCCTCTGCTGCCGTTCCTGCAAACCGAGCCTGGACGGGAAACTCATCCAACCCACCAACGGACTCTGGCGAAACCAACCCCCACGCACGCGCCAGCGAGCGATAGGCCACCCGACAAATTGCTACTCCGTCCGTCGATGCAGAAACGGTGCGCCTATCCGCCTCCAGGGTGAGTTCTCCCAGATCATTGCCGAGCCAAACCACCGAGTCGATGGCGATGGCCGGTTTATCCAGAGTAGCGGTGGCTGTTCCGGCAAAGACGAGATCCTGAGCATGGGAAAGTACCTGCCAGCCACCCGGCAACAGCAACCCAACAGAGGCTTCCGGTTCCGCCAGTACCACATCATCCCCGGCGTGCACCAGCAGATGCGCGGTATCGCCGCCGTAGAAAGCACTCTGTCCGGCATTCAACCCATCTGGCCGTGCATCCACCTCTACCGACAGAAACCCGCCGCCAGAAGGCAAATACCCGCGCACCAACACCTTGTTCACCCGGGTGCGCAGGAGATGTGACTCCCGACAGGAGAGATTGTCAGCGGCATCGGTCAATACGTGATCAACCGCCGCTCTCTCCCAGGCTGGCACTGCCACCGGAAACCGGTGTCGAACACGCAGTATTCCGTTTGGCAAAGTTTCCAGCACCCCACCGGCGGCCTCGGCAATGGTTCGCACGATATCAATAGGAGCCGCCTCATGAAACGCCAGTCTGCCACCAGGGATCAACCAGTCCACCAATTGCCACTCGATGGCCTCTCCAACGGCCTGTTCCGCCGCGTCTCTGGCAAACACCGGCGCATCCCACACTCTGTCAAGCGGCACTGCTCTCGGGGTGGCAAATCTGGCCGTCGGACTCACCACCGCGACAGAAAATCTGGGCATTCCAATGCCGTCGCGTTCCAGGGTTTTGTTGTCCACCATCAACTGGAAGGTCTCCCCACCCAGTTCCAGGGAGATCGGATCATCAATCTGTATGCGTTGGAAGGATGCAGGATCGTCCAATTCCAGGCTGCCAGACCACCACGTGTCACCCTCGGCATGGGAAATCGCTGCGCTGATGATCATAGCAAAACTCCCTGGTGAAAAGCACGGATAAGGTTGTTCGGCTGCAAAATCGGCCTCTCGACAGCCAGATCCCAGTATTCCACCAACGAGCGGCTGACTGGGTTCCTGGCCAGCAAGTCGAACGGAAAGGCCGTTTCACCCGCCACCGGCACGGTGGAACCCCACAGAATGGCAACTTGGTGTTCCGTCAAACCCAGAACCGTCCACGGAAAAACCACAGAGGCCACGACAGGTGCCAAAATAGGGCATTCGCATTGGGCCGTCACCGGCGCATTGCCAAACGGCATCGCCACCCCGGTTTGGACGAAGAGCGTGCCGTATTCCTCTGTCCACTGGCGGTTGACAACTGGCAGTGGTTCCCACGAAAATTCAACGGCGGCACCAACGGAAAAGATCTCGGTGTACGGCAACACCCATTGCACCGCTATCGGCTCATTGCCGTACCGGCCTTCCAACCCCACATGGACGAACGCCGACTCGAACGGGAATGCGCATTGCTGGACTGTCTCCGGGATACCCCATGGCATGAGGGTCTGCGAAACGACAACACCAGAAAACGACTCCAAAAACCACCGGCAGGTGAGAGCCTGCTGAACAATGGCGGCATCCTCCCACGGCAGAGTAAAGGCGCGGGAGATGCTGGATGCCTTCTGGCCAGCGATGGGTGCGGCAGAGATGGGTGCGAACGCGATGCTCATGGGATAAGCCGTACCACCAGATCAGACCCCTTGGGAGCCACCCCGACGCTGGTGATATCCAGGGTCAGGAAGTCGGAAGGGGTCACATCCACCGCCAGATCCGCCATCGCCATGCGCACGGTGCCAGCCACGATGATGCCGTTGGCGGCAGGAACACCGTTCTTGCGCAGGGTAAATTGAATGGACGCGCCGACAGGAGCCTCTCCAACCCAGGCCTCCCAAGCGGTGAACCGCATGGGAACTGGTGGGTACCAGCGAGCAACTCCCGTCATCGCTTGCAAAGTGCCGGTTGTGTTGATGGTGATGCCACGACTGGCGGCATTCTGAATGACATCGGCAGGCGCGACGCAGAAAACATAAACGGTGCTACCATCCGGCCAAACCACCGCAGATCCGCCGTTGGAGGAAGAAAGGATGCGGCCTCTGGAGAGGGTACCGCCGGACAGGGTGCCGACACCCACCTCCCAAGCCGAACCCAACTCGGCGCAATACGCCAACAGCGCACCGTCACCCAGCGCAGCAACAAACCCCTGGTGGCCGGGAGCCGCACCT
>JADGCE010000070.1 GCA_015229095.1 Magnetococcales bacterium
ATCGCCGCACCTGGCCGCCCTGGTCAAGGAACCAGGCATAGGTCTCCTGCACACCCCTCTCCAGGGAGATGGTGGGCTGCCAACCCAGGGCGGTGATTTTCGATACATCCAGAAGCTTTTTCATCATGCCATCCGGCTTGGAGTGATCGAACACGATCTCGCCGGAATAGCCGATCACCCGTTTGAGGAGAGCCACCAGCTCGGCGATGGTGAGATCCACCCCGGCTCCGATATTGATGGTCTCCTCCTGTTCATAACGTTCCATGAGCAGAAGACAGGCATCGGCCAGATCATCCACGTGCAAAAATTCGCGCCAGGGAGTACCCGTTCCCCAGATCACCACGCTCGGATCGCCGCGCAATTTGGCCTCATGCAGACGCAACATCAGAGCAGGCAGCACATGGGCATTTTCCGGATGGAAATTGTCCCCTGGCCCGTAGAGGTTGGTAGGCATGGCACTGATGGCATTGAACCCATACTGGCGGCGATAGGCCTGGCAAAGCTTGATACCGGCGATTTTGGCAATGGCATACCATTCGTTGGTGGGCTCCAGCGGCCCGGAGAGAAGATATTCTTCTCGAATGGGCTGCGGAGCCATTCTGGGATAGACGCAGGAACTCCCTAGAAAAAGCAGCTTTTTGACCCCGTTGCGCCAGGCTGCATCGATGCAATTGGTCTCCACCTGCAGATTGCTGTAAATGAATTCGGCAGGATAGGTACTGTTGGCATGAATGCCACCCACCTTGGCGGCCGCCACGAAGACATAGGAGGGGCGTGTCTGAGCAAAGAAGCTCTGCACATCGGCCTGGTTGGTCAGTTCCAGTTCTGCACGGGTTCTGGTCAACAGGTTGGTGAACCCACGCCTCCGCAGAGCACGCAGGATGGCAGAACCCACCAACCCCTGATGTCCGGCTACAAAAATAGCCTCTTCTTTATTCATCTGTTTTCCAAAACACAGACTGGCCAGACCGACGCCACAGAACAATCCATCATCCAAGGCGGTGAACGCATGCGCCCCACCAGGAGGCGGTCCAGACTGCCACTTAAGGAAGTGGCGGAGGAGCAGGGATTCGAACCCTGGGTGAGGTTTCCCCCACAACGATTTTCGAGACCGTCCCGTTCGACCGCTCCGGAACTCCTCCGTTCGAGAGTTTGCCGTCCTCTCTACCCGGCCATAGTAGCCAATACCGGCATAATAATCAATGGGTGGTTACAGCCTCTGGCAAGAGTTTTTTTCACGTTTGGAAGAGCTGCATCGCCGTCGCCATTCCCTGTCAATCCGGTGGCATGTTTTCATGACACACATCTCCTTTTGGGTTCCTGGCATCCGCCTGCTCCGGCCCCCATCACGGGAGGAGCACCCATTTTTACAATATTTTTCAGTATTATAAAAAAACAAATAAAATAAACTAAATAAAAAACATTTCCGGCAGGATGCACGGGCCATGGCCACCCCCTGTCCAGCAGACAACCCCCTGGTTCCTCCCATCCGCCCGGCGGCATGGATTGTGCTTTCCGTTGGTCGTGCCCTCGACAGGTACGAGGGCGTATCGGGGGGGCGACCGTTCACGGCACCCGAGAGAGAGCTCCCCATGGAGCTGAGGGATTTTTCCGTTTTCCATTTCCCGCACGCCATTTGCACCAAGTACAGGATATCATGAGAGCAAAGCCCATCACCTTGGTGGTGCTGGATGGTTGGGGCGTCCGCGCAGAGACCCGGCACAACGCCATCCATCACGCCCACACCCCCAACTTTGACCGTTGGTGGCAAGAGCGACCCCACGCACTGGTGCAGACCAGCGCGGGAGATGTGGGTCTGCCGGAGGGACAAATGGGCAACTCCGAGGTGGGCCACACCAATCTGGGTGCCGGTCGCATCGTTTACCAGGATTTGACCCGCATCAACCAAGCCATTTGGAGCGGTGGTCTGGCCGACAACCCGGCCATCGAAGAGACCATCGAAAAGGCCCTGGCCTGCCAGGGGGCCGTCCATCTGTGCGGACTGCTCTCCCCCGGCGGCATTCACTCCCACAGCGAACATTTGCTGGCAGCGGTGTTGGCGGCCAAAAACTGCCAGGCCAAAAAAATTTATATTCACGCCATTCTCGACGGGCGGGATACACCCCCCCGTTCCGCAGGGGAATACCTGCAAGCCTTCCAGGATGGACTGAAACGGATCGGAGCCGGGCGCATCGTCAGCGTCTGCGGTCGTTATTATGCCATGGATCGGGACAACCGCTGGGAGCGCGTCCAAAAGGCGTATGACATGCTGACCCTGGGCAGCGGACACCGGGCCAGCACCCCTCTGCTGGCTCTGCAGGCCGGCTATGAACGGGGCGAAGATGATGAGTTTATCCAGCCCACCCTGGTGGTGGCCGATGGCCAGGAAGCGATCACCCTGCAAGATGGGGACGGTTTGTTGATGCTCAATTTTCGCGCCGACCGCATGCGGGAGATCTGCCACGCCCTCCTGGATCCTGCCAGCGGGGCTAGAGCCTTTCAAGGTTTTGTCCGCAGCCGCCAGCCTCGTCTGGCGGGCATGCTGACCATGACGCTCTACGAGAACAGCCTGCAACCGGTTGCCGTGGCCTTTCCACCACAACCCCTCACCCATCTCCTGGGAGAGAGGGTCTCCCGGATGGGCTGGCGACAATTGCGGGCTGCCGAGACAGAAAAATATGCCCATGTCACCTACTTTTTTAATGGTGGCCAGGAGGCTCCCTTTCCCGGCGAAGAGCGACTGTTGATCCCATCCCCCCCGGTGGCCACCTATGATCAGCACCCCGCCATGTCGGCAGAGGCATTGACCGAAGGGGTGATTCAACGCCTTGCCCAGGATCCGTTTGATTTTGTTGTCGTGAATTATGCCAATCCCGACATGGTGGGTCACACGGGCCAGTTTGCGGCCACTGTGGAGGCCATCGCCACCGTGGACCGCTGTCTGGGCCGTCTGGCCGAGGCCGTGCTGCAGATGGGTGGAGAACTGCTCATCACCGCCGACCACGGCAATGCCGACTGCATGTGGGATGATGAGAGCAACCAGCCCCATACCGCCCATACCAGCCATCCCGCACCGCTGATCTATCTGGGACGGCCCGCCAAACTCCGCAATGGCCGTCTGTGTGATGTCGCTCCCACCTTGCTGCAACTGCTGGAGTTGCCGCAACCCGAACAGATGACGGGTCTCCCCCTGTTGGAGTTCCCCGCGACCGGAGCGGAAAGATCATGAAAACGCACCACGCAGTGGAACAGCAGGGTCGCCGTTGGTATGGGATGATGGTGGGTATCATCGGCTGCCTTCTGCTGATCCATTGGAGCATCCCTCTCTGTGCTGCTGAAATTCGTGGGGGCAAAAAACAGCCCCACCTTGCCGAGCGCGCCCGATTGATGTATGGATTAAAGGGTGGCAAGATGCAGAGCCGCAAGCCGCAGAGGTCAACCGCTGTGGCATCCGTGCATCGACGGGTGCAGGTGCGGGCGGTCGCGGGAAATGCTCGCATCTCTTCTGCTGTGCGAACCTCTGCCGGCAAAAAAGCGGCATCCGGGTTGCGCACGCCTTTGGTGAAAAGGCACAGCGCGGCCTTGCACGGGGGAAAAGGCAAGCGGTGGTCCGCTGCGCTGCACACGGCAGGCACGAAAAAGCAGTCCGGCAACCGGCACAAACGCCTTATGCCCCTGCAAAAAGAGAGATCAGCCGACCCGAAAAACGGGCCAGCCTCAGGGCAGGCGACGAAAGGGCTCTTTGCCGCCTCTGCCGAGCGGCGCATGGGAACCTTCACGGAACCGCTCCCGGTCCCTGCGGTGGCCCGCTCCTCCGGTCTGTTTTTCCGCGCAGCGGAAAATGGCAATGTCCTGGCCTCTTCCCGTGGTCAGGTTGTCTATGCCGGTTGGTTCCGTGGTTATGGGTTGCTGGCCATCCTGAACCATGGTGGCCGCATCTACTCTCTGTACGGGCATAACCGTGATCTGTTGGTCACCAAGGGAGAGTTTGTGGAACCTGGGCAGGTGATCGCCAAAAGTGGTAAAACAGGCTCGGTTGATGGTGTGCCGGGGCTCTATTTTGAAATTCGCAAGGGCAACAAGCCAGAAAACCCCAGACGATGGCTGGTCAGAGAGAGACGGTACGGCGACAAAATGGCCAGTCTTCTGGAATAGTTGTTCAAAAGACCTGCACGATGCGTGGTTGGGCGGGTCGGTACCGGTCCGATGGTTGCAGGCCGCTTCAGCATGGCACCCGCAGGCAGCCCTCTTTCGTCTCGTGTAAAAATCGTGGGAAGTATTGGCAGGAGCTTGCTTATGAAAAGTCAGTTGCGGGTGAGACGCCCGTTCTTGTTGGCCCTCGCCCTCCTGGTGGTGCTGGCCGGCCTGCATTTGGCGGCGGGCAATGTCCTGGCAGTCAGCCAGATCACCTATGAAAAGCTGCGGGTTTTCTCCGAGGTTTTCTCCCTGGTCAAACAGAATTATGTAGAGGATGTGGACGAAAAGGCCGTTCTCTACGGTGCCATCCACGGCATGTTGAAGGCCCTGGATCCACACTCCTCCTTTCTCACCCCGGAAAGCTTCAAAGAGATGCGGGTGGACACCAAAGGGGAGTTCGGGGGGCTGGGCATCGAAATTTCCCAAGCCGAGCACGGCATCCTGGTGGTCTCTCCCATCGAGGATACCCCCGCCTTCCAGATCGGTATCCGCTCCGGGGATCTGATCGTCAAGATTGATGACGACAGTGCCGAAGAGATGAATATCATGGATGCGGTCAAAAAGATGCGCGGCAAACCGGGCACCACCGTTCAGTTGACCGTGGCGCGCAAGGGGACGCCCAAGCCGTTGGTTTTCAAGATTGTTCGCGACGTGATCAAGGTGCGAAGCGTCAAGTGGCGTCTGGAGCCGGGCAATATCGGCTATACCCGCATTGTCCAGTTCAACGAGCAGACGATGCCCCTCCTGGAACAAGCCATGGAAGAGTTGAAAAAAGAGGCAGGCAGTGAAGGGATGAAAGGGCTGGTTCTGGATCTGCGCAACGATCCCGGCGGACTCCTGGACCAGGCCGTTGAAGTGGCCGACTCTTTCCTGGAAAAAGGGTTGATCGTCTACACCAAGGGGCGCATTCCCGGCAAGGATATGTCCTTCGAGGCCCGCCCTGGCGACCTGACCAATGGCGTCCCCATCGTCGTGCTGATCAATGCCGGCTCGGCCTCGGCCTCGGAAATTGTCTCCGGCGCGCTGCAGGATCATCATCGCGGGGTGATCATGGGCACCCGCTCCTTTGGCAAGGGGTCGGTGCAGACCATCATTCCCCTCTCCGACGGTTCCGGTCTGCGGTTGACCACGGCCCAATATTATACCCCCAGTGGCCGTTCGATTCAGGCAAAAGGGATCACACCCGATGTGGTGGTCGAGGATATGGATCTCAGCGGCCACAAGCGGGATGAAGAGCATCGCCCCACAGAGGCCGATCTGAAAGGCCATCTCAAAAATGCGGATGGTTCCCCTGGCGATACCGAAAGCAAAGACCGCAACAAGGGGATTGAAGAGAACAAAACACAAGGCGCGGTGGATGATGCACGGGGTGGGACAACCTCCGGCAAAGAGAAAGAGGGGGATGCCAAAAAGATCCGCAGCAAGGAAAAAATGCTGGAAGATGCCGACCGGATCACCGGGCACAGCAAGGAGGATTATCAGTTGCAACGCGCCCTGGAGCTGCTGCGTGGTTCGCAGGCGCAGCATGGTCTGCTCCTGCCAGGCAAAGAGAACACCCTGTTGGCCGGCTAGGACGGTAGGAATCCGGCTTGAATAACGGAACACTCCATGGCAAACGCCCCCTTTGGAGGGGGTTGAGTCTGGTTGTTGGGGTGCTGTTGCTGGCGGGATGGGGCATTCTCCTGTTGTTCGAGGAGGAAAAGTCCGTTCCAGCACCGACGGTCGGGGGGGGGCATTTCGACTCCCCGGTCGCGGGTGAGCGCGCTCCCTATCCAGCCACTCTCCGCCTGACCCTGGCAGAGAGTATTCGCCTGCCCAGCCCGGTTCAACAGCCGAATCCGGTTCAGCAACCGAATCCGGTCGCGTCACAAAAACCGCCTCCCCAAACGGCAGAGGTGGCTGCGCCTGCGCCCCCGGTGGTGGCGCCCGCTGCTGACCAAAAGGAGGCGATGCCTGCGCTCCCGCCGGCAAAAGTGCCCCCCCCCCGGCAAGAGGGAGCCGTTGCAGCGGCCCTCCTGTATGAAGAACCGCTGCCCGACACAGAAAAAAAGCTCCCTCTGCCCCCACGGCAACCGCGACAGAAGGGGAAAGCGGGTACGCTGGGATTGATCATCGATGATTTGGGATATGATCTCTCCCTTTCCAGGGCGATGGTTGCCCTGCCGGCGGACATCACGCTGGCCATTTTGCCCGGTGTGCCCCATACGCGGGAGGTCGCCCGATTGGGCCAGGCCGCTGGTCGGGAGATCCTGCTCCACCAACCCATGGAACCTCAACGTTACCCGCGCATCGACCCTGGACCGGGGGCCCTGCTTGCCTGGATGGATGCTGCCGGTCTGCAAAAAATATTAAAAGCCAATCTGGCACAACTGCCGGAGGCGGTGGGCATCAACAATCATATGGGTTCACGGCTGACGGAAGAGGTGGCACCCATGACTGCAATAATGACCGTTCTATCGGAAAGATCGCTGTTTTTTATTGACAGCCGCACATCGGAAAACTCGATTGGCATGGCACAGGCGCAGGCCGACCATGTGCCGACAGCGGCCAGGGATGTGTTCATTGACAACGTGCCTGAAGAGGGGGCCATTCTGCGTCAACTGGCACAACTGGAGCGTTTGGCATACAAACAGGGGGGGGTGATCGGCATTGGCCATCCCTATCGTGCCACGTTGGCTGCTCTGCAACATTGGCTGCCTGCGGCGTCACAGAGGGGCATTCAAGTGGTGCGTGTCTCCCGTCTGCTGCAAAGCGGTTCCACCCAGAGCCGTGCTCCCGCCCCTGCGCCCACACGACCGGACACGATGCGGAACCCACCCACCCACGCCGCCTCTGAGCCGGCACAACCCGGGGCACAGAGTGACCGCGCGCTCCGCAGCCACACCGCCGAAACGCCTGAGGAGTAGCATGGCCGATTCCGCACACGACTCTACGACTGAAGCATTGGAAAAGCTGCTGGATCTGTTGAACGGCAACCCGGCGGATCCGCAGGGTGCGCTGGCGCAAGTGGAACAGATGTTGGAAGATGCGGCGTGTGCCCGGGAGATCCAGGAGGCCGGCGCAACGGCGGCGGCCCTTGTCGAACATCTGCTTCTTCCGGCCCTGCGTCAGGATCCCCCTCGCCTGGAGCGGGCCAGAGCCGTGCAGGATTATTTGATACGGGAGACCAACCGGCAGATGGCGGTTGCGGATTCCGGCGCGGCGGAGCCCATCGAGGAGGATTTTTTGGAAAAAAGCCTCCTCTTTCTCAGCGAGGGCATGCCCGTGCATGGCACACCACCGCGCACGGAGGATCTCCTGCCCCAAAGTCTTGCCGCCCGTCTGGCCGCTGCCCTGCATCTGGTGGGAGAATCGGAAACGGCGTTGCGGGCGCAAGTCACGGAGTGGCAGAACGAGGAGGTGGTGGACTGGACGCTGGGGGGTCAGATTTTGGAACAGATCCGAACCGCCGGTCACAAGGCGGCCACGCCGCCATGGCAACGGCACCGCCGGGCCGTTTATGACATACTGCTGCGGATTGCCCAGAGTTATGGGGAGACATTGGTCCGCCTGGGGCGCAAGGAGCCCAAGCTTGCACAACTGCTGGATGCGGTGCGCCAGTTTGCCCTGGTAGGCAGCAAGGTACGGGCGGAGGGGCGGCGTTTCCATGGATTGTTGCATGCCCAGGGCATGGAGTTGCAGAAAGAGGCCCGTTCGCTGCGGGCGCGCCAGGAAGAGGGGCGGCGGCGGGCCGAACAGTTCAAACAGCGGGTCGATCAGCTGGAAGCCGCCCTGGCACGCACACGTCGTGAGCAATTTTTGGATCCCATGACCGGCGTTCCCGATCGCTATGCCTTCATGGCCCATCTCCACCGTCATCTGGACCGGGCACTGCATCTGGGAGAGACATTTTCTCTGTTGCTGTTCCATTTCTATGAGTTGCAGCAACGGCTGGATGGGCTGGGGCAGGGTGGTGGACCCTTGCAAAACCATGCCGAACAGCGTCTGCTGCTGGCCATGATCCAGGAGATGCGCCCCTATCTGCCGGAATCGGCTTTCCTGGCACGTTTGAGCACGGAACGCATGGTTGTTTTGTTGCCCAAATATGATGTGCAGGAAGTGGAACGGATGGGAGTCGTCGTTGGTCGAATACTGGAGGGCGTGTCATTTGTTGTGGATGGCCAGGAGGTTTTGGTGCAGGCCAGTTTTGGCTGTGCTGCGTTTCAAGCGGGCATGGATATCGCGCAAATGTTGGAGACCACGGATCGCCTGGCCGCCGCCGCCCACAGCGATGGGAGCGCAGGGGGTCGGGGCGTGGCCCGGCGTGTGCGGAGCTGTTGAGGGTTCCGCCAAAGGGGGAGCGGATTATAGATGTCAAAAACCAAAAAAACTTTGGAACAGATTCGGGATCTGCTCAAAAGTGAGCCCCCCGACACCCGGGAAGCGGTGCGGTTGGCAAAAAATCTGCTCATGCACGGTCCCTGTCGCCGGGAACAGGAGAGCCTGCGGCAGGCGGGCATCCTGTTGCTGGAGCGGTTGGTGTTGCCCGCTCTGGCAGGCGCACAGGAAAAACAGGCCCGTGTCAGGCGATTGATTCGGCAGATAGGCTCGGCCCATGCCCTGGAGCCGTCCGCCATGGAGGGGGAGCTGCGGGAGATGGGCCGCTGGATGGCCGAGTTGGGGGAGCAGCTGCCGGAGGCCAGGCCATCCTTCGCCGCATCGGTGGCTCAGGAGGCGTTGTTGACCCTGGGTGGCAAAGCCATCCAGCCTGTTTTTGCCACCGACAAACGGCCTGACTGGCCGACCCTCTCTCTCCGTTTGGGTGCTGTTATCCACCAGGAGCACCGCTGGCGGCAGGAGTGGCAACAAGAGCAGGAGATGTTGCGAGAGCTCCTGCGGGAAACCACTCAGATCCTGATGGGCAATCTGCAGCTGCTGGGTGCCGACACGGGAGATCTTCCGCAGGTGTGGAACTCCCTGGACGACATGGCGGAGCAGACGGATTGGGTGGCTCTCCAGGAGGCCCTGGTGCGGGGCGTGGAAAGATTTCAAGAGCGGGCCATGGAGGTCCGTCACCGTCTGCGCATCCTGCAGGAGGCCGTGGCTCGCTCACGCCAGCTCATCCGCCAGGCAGACTGGGCCTTGATGGAGAGCCAGGACGACCGTCTGATAGACACCTTTACCGGTTTGCCCAACCGTTTTGGTCTGCTGGCACGTCTTGAGCAGGCCAAACAGTTGGAAAAAAGCGGGGGGTTTGCGTTGATTGTCATCCTGGTGGAGGCCTACACCCAGATTGTCCGTGAGCTGGGACGGCAGCAGGTTCACCAGCTCATGGGGGCCGTTGCCGGACGGTTGCTCGTTCTGCTGCGTCCAGGGGATTATCTGGCCCGCTTCAACGACGAAACCTTTGTGCTGATTGCCCCCGGCATGACGACCCTGGAGTCTCTGGATCTGGCCGGCCAATGGCGCGACACCTTGGATCACACCTGTTTTGAACTCGCCACCGCCCGGGTAACGGTGCGGAGCGGTTATGGGGTGGCCTGTTATGAACCGGAGGATCAGGGCGAGGCGTTGTTGGAGTTGACCATCCTGGCTGCCCAGGAGACCCTGGCCGAGGGGGGAGAGCGGGTCCGTGCCATCCCCTCGCGCCACAAGCCGCCCCCTCCTCCACCCCCCAAACGGCGGTTTGGGTTTCGGTAGGGAGGAGGCCTTTCCCTTAAACCGGGGCAGTTTGATCCATTAAAGGTAAATGGGATGGGTCTGGATAGTCTCCGGGCCCGTGATCAAAAGGAGTCGTCTTGTGGGCTTTTGGTCCAATCGATATATAGCCGTCGCCATCGGGGGAGGCATCGCCGCCTATAAAACCCTGGAGTTGCTGCGCCTGCTGCGGGAAGCGGGTGCCCGGGTGGTGGTGATCGCCACAGCGGCGGCTCTCCATTTTGTCACCCCGCTGACCCTGCAGGCACTCTCTGGCCATCTGGTACGCAGTGACCTGTTCACCCCCAACGAATCGGATGGCATGGACCATATCCGCCTGGCCCAGGAGGCGGAGTTGCTGATTGTCGCCCCGGCGACCGCCGACCTGATGGCCCGCATGGCGGGCGGACATGGGGACGATCTGCTCACCACTGCGCTGCTGGCGCGTCAAGGACCGGTGCTGTTGGCTCCCGCCATGAACTCCGCCATGTGGTCGCATCCGGCCACACAACGCAATGTGGCGCAACTGCAAGCCGACGGTATCCATTGGGTGGGCCCCGAATATGGGGCGTTGGCCTGTGGCGATCAGGGTCAGGGACGGATGGCGGCAGCGGAGCAGATTCTGGAGGCGGGGCGTCGACTGCTCTCGCCCCAGAGCTGGCGGGGTCGTCATCTGTTGATTACCGCCGGTCCCACTCAGGAAGAGCTGGACCCTGTGCGTTATCTCTCCAACCGTTCCAGCGGTCGCATGGGGTGGGCGATATGCCATGCCGCTCTGCGGGCCGGGGCCCATGTGACCCTGGTTCACGGCCCGGTGGCCATGCCGGTACCCTGGGGCGCAGAGGCTGTGGCCGTGCAATCCGCCCAGCAAATGTATGAAGCGGTGCTGCAGATCTGGGAGAGGCAAGAGCAGCACGCTCTGCCGCTGTCGGCCGCCATTTTCACCGCCGCAGTGGCCGATTTTCGGCCCGCCCGCCGCCAGACCCGCAAAATCAAGAAGGAAGAGAGCGGCGACCAGACCTTGACCCGTTTGACCCTGGCCCAAAACCCCGACATCCTGGCCACCATCGCCGCGCGGGCCAACCGGTTGACCCAGGAAAACAGGCCGGCTCCCATCGTGGTGGGATTTGCCGCAGAAACCCAGACAGGGGCAGAATCGCAGGCTGCCCTGCGCGCCCTGGGACAAAAAAAACTGGCCCATAAAGGCTGTGATCTGTTGCTGGTCAACAACGTGTGGGCAGAGGGCTGCGCCTTTGGCAGCCCGACCAACCAGGTCACCCTGCTGCACCGTTCCGGCCATGAAGAGACTTGGCCATTGTTGAGCAAAGAGGTGGTGGGAGAACGATTGCTGGACTATTTGACCACACTTTTTGTATGATGGGAGCGGAGTGCCCGCTGTGCTCCCTGGAGAATGTGGTCACGATCCCTGGAAACAGGACAACCGACCTACTCCATGGAGTGGCGAAGAGGTGCGGAAAACCGGATTTTGGGGGGAACATGCTGAAATTTTCTAAAAAATTATTGTATGCCATCGAGGCAGTCGTGGATATCGCCTACAACGCCGGGGAGGAACCGGTGCAGATTCGCGATGTCACCAGTCGTCAAGGTGTGCCGCAACGCTATCTGGAGCAGGTGATGCAGCGACTGGTCAAGGCTGGCATTCTCAGGGGCATTCGTGGTCCCAAAGGGGGGTATCTCCTGGCCAGGGAACGGAGCCAGATATGCGTGGGAGATGTCGCCCGGGTGGTGATGGAGATGAATTTTGATGACGAGCTCCAGGAAGCGGAGCATCGGGTCGCCGGCCCCATTGGCCAGCAGGTGATTCAGCCCCTCTGGATGGAGTTTCAGCAGGAAATTTTGCAAATCATGGATAAGATCACGGTGGAAGAACTGACCAACCGCGCCTTCAGGCAGGGAATCCCCAGCGAGGCACACAATCGCATGACATACTCCATCTGACACGGGTCGCTGGCGTGGAGACAAGGAAAATTCACGAAGAGCGTGGCGTGTTGTTGTTGGGGGTGGGTGGACTGGGGTGTGCCGCTGCCCTGCTGCTGGTCGCCGCCGGCGTCCGGCGGTTGGGACTGGTGGACGACGATCGGGTTTCCCTCTCCAATCTGCACCGGCAGATTCTTTTTCGCATGACGGATATTGGCATGGACAAGGTGACCCAGGCCGGCCAAAGGCTGCGGGAACAGCAGCCCGACTGCCAGGTGGAACAGATACCCCGGCGGTTGACGGAGCGGGATGCCATCGGGGAGGTGGCGGCGGAGTATGCCGTCGTCATCGACGGTTCGGACAATTTTACCACCCGTTTTGCGGCCAACGATGCGGCGGTCGCATACCGTTTTCCCCTGGTCCATGGGGCAGCAACCGGTGGGCGGGGGCAACTCTGTTCCATTGCGGCGGGAGGCCAACCCTGTTTGCGCTGCCTTTTCGGTGGACCACCCACCCAGAACACCGCCACCTGTCGCAGCGAGGGAGTCTTTGGCCCCCTGGTGGGCGAAGTGGGTGGCTTGATGGCCCTGGAGGCCATCAAATGGCTGCATGGCAGCGGCCAGCCTTTATTGGGCAGACTGTTGACCATCGACGTGACCACCGCCAAACGGCGCATCGTGCCGTTGCGCTCCCATCCCCAGTGCCCTGTTTGCGCCCCCCACCACGCCAACATTCCGGATCGAGCAGCGTCATGACCGGCATTTACCCAGACATCACCGCCACCATCGGCCATACGCCGCTGGTGCGCATCAATCGCCTGACGGCTGGATTGCCCTGTGAACTCCTGGTCAAGTTGGAATTTTTCAACCCCACGGGCTCCCTGAAAGACCGCATCGGCCTTGCCATGATCACGGCTGCCCGCCAGGCCGGTTTGATCCGGGCGGATACGGTGATTGTGGAACCCACATCCGGCAATACCGGCATCGCTCTGGCCAGCGTCTGCGCGGCGCAGGGGTTGCGGCTGATTCTGACGATGCCCGACTCCATGTCCCAGGAACGGCGCAATTTGCTGAGTCTGTTGGGAGCAGAGTTGGTATTGACCCCGGCAGCCGCCGGCATGAAGGGGGCGATCGATCAAGCCCAGGCGATCCTGCGCCGGGAAAAAAACAGCTTCATGCCCAGTCAGTTTGACAATCCGGTCAATCCGCAAATCCACGCCGAGACCACAGCCCGGGAGATCCTGGCCGATACCGATGGCCAACTGGATGTGCTGGTGGCCGGGGTGGGCACCGGAGGATCCTTGACAGGCATCGGTCGGGCACTGCGTGCAAGCCTGCCGGATCTGCAGATCATCGCCGTTGAACCGAGCCATTCAGCCGTACTCTCTGGCGGCATGCCAGGTCAACACGCCATCCAGGGCATTGGGGCTGGCTTTGTTCCCGCCGTCCTGGAGCGCCGTTTGATTCATGCCATCCTGCGGGTAGAGGATCGGGAAGCTGTGGCCATGATGCACCAATGCGCCCGTCAAGAGGGCATCTGTTGCGGCATCTCCTCCGCCGCCGTCTTGGTAGCCTCCCTGGCATGGGCAAAACAACAGGCACGCCACTCTGAATCCAGGCAGCGCATTGTCGCTATTTTACCCGATTTTGCCGAACGTTATCTCTCCACCAACCTGTTTCAGGAA
>JADGCE010000071.1:0-3585 GCA_015229095.1 Magnetococcales bacterium
TGGTGGGCCTAGGTGGACTCGAACCACCGACCTCACGCTTATCAGGCGTGCGCTCTAACCATCTGAGCTATAGGCCCGCACGGGAACCAGAGCTTATACGACATCATCACCCAAACGTCAAGGGATCACGGGACAGGATCGCAAAAAGGCTGCAAGAGAGCCTCTCTGCCCCCGGATTTTCCCCTCCATCAACCCATCAACTGTTGGGCATGAAAGGAGGAACGGGCCAATGGCTGACTCTCCACAGCCGTAAAACCCAGGGAGAGGGCTTCCGCTTGCAAATCCGCAAACCGCTCAGGGGGATGATATTCAACCACCGGATGGTGCAACCGGCTGGGCTGCAAATATTGACCCACCGTGAGCAGGGTGACCCCTGCTTCACGCAGGGCAACCAACAGCTCGGAAACTTCCTCTTTTCTCTCTCCGAGACCCAGCATGATGCCCGACTTGGTGCGCAAACGGCCCCTCTCCGGTTGCGAGGTTTGCCAGTCGGAGGCCTGCCGCAACACCTCCAGGGAAAACGCATAGCTGGCGGCTGGCCGAATCAGCGGATAGAGGCGGGCGACGCTCTCCATGTTGTGGTTGAAAATGGTCGGTTCAGCCGCCAGTACCTGTTGCAGGGCCCCCGCCTTGCCACGAAAATCCGGGGTCAACACCTCCACCGTCACCGCGCTCTCCGACAGGGAGGAGCGGATGGCGCGAATGCATGCCGCAAACTGCGTCGCTCCCCCGTCGGCCAGATCATCCCGGTCCACCGAAGTGATCACGACATGTCGCAACCCCATGGTGCGCACTGCCGCTGCCAGACGGTGCGGTTCATCCGGATCCACCGGCTCCGGACGCCCCGTCGGTACGGCACAAAAGGCGCACCGCCGCGTGCATATGCCACCCAGAATCATGAACGCCGCTGTCCCGGTCTCCCAACACTCCCCCCGATTGGGACACGCTGCCCCGGTGCATACCGTGTTCAAACGGTGCTGTTGCAGCAGGCGATGCAGAGCCAGATATTCCGAAGAGCGGGTGGCAGGAACCTTCAACCATGCCGGCTTGTGCAACCGCCCCTCTTTTTCCTGGGATCTGCCGGCCAGACTGACCACAGCCGTGCTGCCATCGCAGGAACGCTCACTCATCCTCCGCGCCTATCTTGGTGAAAAATTTTTTTTGAATTTTTGCATTGAACGTGTCCCATTTCAGCTTGGCCAGATCCGGATCGTCATGGCCGGAGAGAAAACCCAGGGGAATTTCAAATCCACCCGCCCTGGCCTTGCCGCCCCCATAATGGGAGCCACCGACCATCTTGCCCAGTGACTCTTTCAGGAATTGATCGGGGGAGACCGTCAGTTTTGTGGTGCGCAACGAGCCATGAATCTCCTCCTCACGGTCGCCCAGCACGATGCCAAAGACGATGGCCGTATGGACCATCTCCTCCGTCAGGAGAAAATCCGCTGCCTGGGGCAGGGCGTCACGGTCGGCGGCGCGCAAATATCCCACCCCGGAAATGCAGTAGCCGGAGCGGATGACCCGATTTTCCAGGGCAACACGGATGACCTCCATCACTTTTTGACTGCGCTGCTGATGCAAAATTTCGTTGAGCAACTCCCGGTCGCAAAAAGGCTGCAAATAGGCGGCTGCCGTAAAATCCTGTGCCTGTGCCTCAATCAAGGCGCCCGTTTCGGAGATGATGCCATGCATGAGGGCAGTGGCTAGGTTGCGATGCTCCGTTTTGGAAACCAAAGGGAGTAATCCATCGCACAAATATTCCACAAAAATAGAGGCGCACGCCCCTACGGAAGGGCGAATGTCGGCAAACAGCGGTTGCAATCGATCCTGCTGGGCATGATGGTCCACCACGATCAGGACGGGCACGCGAGCCCTCTCCAGGCGATCCACCAGACAGGAGGTGGTTCCCTGTCCATCGACAAACACACTGCCCTGATAACGATCCGGGGGAATCTCTTCCAATTCACATAAAGTGACAGTGATATTAAGCAGATTGACCATGGCAATATTTTCCTGGTGGCTGATGCGGCCACCATAAACCAGGTCGCACTCGATCCCCCATTGGGCTGCTATGCAGCGATAGGCAAAGCCGCAGGAGATGGCGTCAGGGTCGGGAAAATCTTGCAAAACGACGATATGCCGCTCGCCTCCCCGCTCCTTCAACAGGTTTGCCAACTGGCCAGCCATACGGGTACTGTCCACGTTGGGAGAGATACCGTTGGATTCTTTTTTCATGAGAACGCGCTCCACGACAGATCAATACTTGACCAAAGACCCCATTCGTTTGCACCATTGTTCCGGTGTTGCCGGATCCTGCTCATCCTTGGCGCAATCCGTTCCATCCCCCATCCCGGTGCAGGCGGGCATGACTATCCAGGAAAGGAGAAACAGCATGGCGGAAGTCACCGCACGTGTCAAATGGATTGATGGCATGCAGATGTTAGGCGAGTCAGGCTCTGGACACACGCTGGTCATGGACGCGGCCCCTTCTGTGGGGGGGCGGGACATGGGCATCCGACCCATGGAACTCCTGTTGCTTGGTTTGGGAGGGTGCGCATCCATCGATGTGCTGACCATCCTGCGCAAGGGTCGTCACGCCATCACAGACTGTGTTGCCACGCTCAAAGGCGTGCGCGCCGAAAGTGATCCCAAGGTGTTTCTGGAAATTGATCTGCATTTTGTGGTGACTGGCAAGGAGGTTCCTGCCAGTGCGGTGGAGCGTGCCATCCGTCTTTCCGAAGAAAAATATTGTTCCGCGAGTGCCATGTTGGGAAAAACAGCGACCATTCATTCCTCTTACGAAATCATGGAAGGATGACATGCAAACCCTTCGTTCCCTCTTGTTGGTGTCCCTTTTGTTTCTGACCGCTGGCTTGCATGAGGTGACGGCGGCTCCCCCGATTCCCTCTCCGGTGGATCTGTCACCTCTTCAGGCAGGGGTCCACTATGATCCGATATCCCCCGTCGTCCCTCGTACAGGTGACAAGCCGGAGGTGATAGAAATTTTCAATTTTAAATGTCCACACTGTTTTTCTCTGGCACCCCATACCGCTGCCTGGGCGGAGAAAAACAAGGAACGCTTTGTGTTCAAATCGGTGCCGGTCTATTGGGGAAAACAGACAGATGTCCCGGCGCGCGCCTTTTTTGCGGCGGAGTTCATGGGCAAGGGGGAGGCCATGAAACAGGCCATCTTCAAGGCCCATTTTGATCATTCTGCCAATATTGAAAATATTGAAGATTTGATGTTTTTGGCCGAGGCCGTTGGTCTGGATCAGCATGCCTTTCGCAACCAGATGAATGCCTTTGGTGTCTCTGCCAAACTTTCCCAGGCCAAGGCCATGCAGCAGGCGTTCCGGACCTCCTCGACCCCCACCCTGGTGGTCAACGGGGCCTACCAGATTCTGCCCGGCAAACATGCCCGAGGGGATGGGGATGCCGTCCAGTATGACAAGCTCTTCCGGATCGTTGAAACCCTGGCGGTTCGGTGAACATTCTGGTCGCACTCAAACCGGTGGTGGATCCCCATCGTCCGGTTCCCTTTTTTGTGGAGGAGGCCGCCCCCTCCGAAGCAGCCCCTTGGGCCGC
>JADGCE010000071.1:3685-13481 GCA_015229095.1 Magnetococcales bacterium
GGCCGCCCCCTCCGAAGCAGCCCCTTGGGCCGCTTCGGAGGGGGAGTGTCTGGCTGAACGAACCCTTCTCAACCCCTTTGATGAGGTTGCCCTGGAGGCGGCGCTGCGTTTTCGGGAGTCCGGGCTGGCCCGCCAGGTGACGGTGGTGACCGTTGGGCCCGTGGCGTGGGAGGAGTTTTTGCGGACCGCCCTGGCCATGGGTGCCGATCGTGCTCTGCGGGTGGAGGGGTGTGCCGGTTTGGAGCCGTTGTGGGTCGCCCGCTCTCTGGCTGCCGTTGCTCAAGAGGAGGAGAGTCGCCTGCTGTTGACGGGACGACAGGCCGTGGACAACGACCACGGGCAGACAGGCGCCATGGCCGCCGCCCTGCTTGGTTGGGGGCACATCTCCTGTGCCACCGAACTGGTTCTGCATCCCGACGAGGCGTGGGTGCGACGACTGGAAGCGACGGGGGTGGCGCAATGGGCGGTGCCGCTGCCCGCCGTCATTTCCGTCGAATGGAATCTGAATGGCATCCAGGAGAGCGGCGGGCCCCGCTATGCCAGCCTGCCCAACATCATGAAGGCACGCCGCAAACCCTTGGAACCGTTGTCTCCCGACCGCTGGGGGCTGTCGTTGACCCCGCGCAGCCGCTGCCTTGCCCTCCACCCCCCGGCTGCGCGACCGGCGGGCCGCCCGCTCGCATCGGTGGAGGAGCTGGTGGCCTTCCTGCGTCGGGCAGAGAGTCGGTGAGGGCCCCGGACGGCCATGGCTGACGGCAAAATATTGGTCATCACCGAATCTGCCCTTGTGACGGATGCCACGGAACAGAGCGTGGCGCGTCTGGTGGGCGCCATGGCACCCTGGGGGGAGATCTCCCTGCTGGGGATGGGGCAGGGGGAGCAGCCTGCCGGAGATCTCCTCTCCATCCCCTGGGCAGGCGTGACGGAATGGCTGGAGATGGCCCCCCAGGGGATTGGGGAGGCAGAGCCCTGGATGCGCTGGTCACGGGAGGCTCTGGTCGATCATATTGTCTCCCTGGCAGGTCGTTTTACCCACATTGTGGCCGCCGCTTCCGAAGAGGCAACCACGGTATTGGCCCTGGTTGCCGCCCGGCTGCAGCGGGGCATGGTGACCGGTGTGCAAAAAATCTGCGCAGCGGATACCTTTGTTCGGGCCATTCTGGCAGGCAACGCCCTGGCCACGATACAGGTGCAGGGTCAACCGGTCTGTCTGACCCTGCATCCCGCCGCCTTTGCCGCTGCAACGCGCCTAGTGCGGGAAGTGCCACGGGTGCGCCTGTCGGCACCACCCGGCAGGCACCTCTCTCTCCCCCGGTTGCTGCTCCCGGCGCACGCTTCCCGGCGGCAGAGTGAGGCAGGCCGGCGTCCTGATCTGGCCTGTGCCCGCGTGGTGGTGGCAGGAGGAGGGGGGTTGGAAAGAGCAGGCAGCTTTGCCTTGATCGAGGCATTGGCCGACGCGCTGGGCGGAGCGGTTGGGGCCTCTCGCGGGGCGGTGGATGCCGAATTGGCCCCCAACACTTGGCAAATCGGTCAAACCGGCCATATCATCGCACCAGAGATTTATATCGGCATCGGCATCTCTGGCGCCATTCAACATTTGGCGGGCATCAAGGGGGCCAAAACCCTGATTGCCATCAACCACGACCCCGCTGCCCCCTTGATGCAGGTGGCGGATATTGCATGGCAAGCCGACCTGTACGAGGCGGTTCCCTCCCTGATAGAGGCGTTGCGGAGCAAAACCATCCCGTGAGCCCCTGTTCCATAATTTTGCTGTCATTGCCCCGGTACATGCTGTAGATTGTCTTGCAATCGGTCGGCCAGCCTTGTAAACTGAGGGATGCGGGTTGTCGTGGTTTTTGCCTGGAGGGAGCATGTGATGGAGCAATACGGTGCGGCGGCGTCTCTGTCGGCTGGGGTGGGCTGGATGATGAGGCGCGGTCGCCCTGCATGAACAACCCATTCACTCAGTTTTTGCTGGATCTCATGGGACAGTTGGACTACGTGGCCATCTTTTGGTTGATGGCGGCGGAGAGTTCCATCCTGCCGGTGCCCTCAGAGGTGGTGATGATCCCGGCGGGATATCTTGTCGCCCAGGGCAGTCTGGATCTGGGGGGAGTGGTGCTGGCCTCCAGCATGGGGAGTCTGTTCGGTTCCCTGGCGAGCTATGCCCTGGCGTTGTGGTTGGGACGCCCCCTGTTGCTCCGCTTTGGCCGATATGTGTGGGTGACGGCTGCCCATCTGCAAGAGGCGGAACTCTTCGTCCAGCGGCACGGGGAGATATCGGTGTTCGTCGGACGGTTTATTCCGGGGGTCCGGCACCTGATCTCCATGCCGGCCGGCCTGGTGCGGATGCGGTTATCCCCCTTCTGCCTCTATACCGCTCTGGGAGCCACCCTGTGGAATCTGCTCCTGTTGATCCTGGGCTATCTGCTCCGGGAACAGCAGGCGTGGCTGGAACAGCGACTCTCCTGGGTGGTGGCCGGCGCGCTGCTGTTTGCAGGGGGGGTTCTGCTGTTCTACATCGTTCTGAGGCGCAAAAAAGCGTGAATGGCCGGTTTCTGCGGCCTGTTGAGGGAAGCCAACGTTGCACGGCCTGGCTGGCCTGTTTCGTTGGCGTGGGGGGCAACAACTTCTTGATTGACGGATATCGTTTCCTGTAGCATGGTATTCACTGGGCGGGGGTCTCAGTGTGCTGCTGGCATGCGTCGTCGTCTTTATCGGAGCGTTACATCATGGCATCTTCACTTCCCAGTGGTTCTTCTCTCCCTTCCCATGGGAAACCGGCGGTTGCGGCCAAAGCCCAACCGACCAAGAAAGCAGAGATAACCGAGGAAGATCTCCCCTCTATCGAGGAAATTTCGGAGCTGGAAGAGGAGTTGCTTGATCAGAAACGGGTCAAGAACCAGCAGGAACTGGAGGCGATTCGCAAGAAAAAAGAAGAGGATGAGCTGCTGGGAAAAACCAAAAAGGTCCAGAAGGTGGATCTTTCCCAGATCAAGCCGGTCGGAGGAAAACCCAGCAAACAGGGGGGGTTGCCGGAACATATCGCCGCCCTGCCCAAGGATCACCCCATCCGCATGCGCTGGGAAAAGGGGTATCGTCAGCGTGCCGATGGTACATGGGTCAAGACGGCTGCAGCGATCCACGACCGAGGCTCATCGTTGCGGGACTGGATCAAATTTGTCGTTGTGTCTGGAGTACTCCTTGCGGTGGCCGCCGGGGTCATATGGGGGGTTGACTCCTATCGGGATATCCTGCAGCGCAAACGGGACGAGGTGATCGACGTTATCACCAGGAAGGGGTATGCGCTGGATGACCCCGAGGTGAGGTTGTTGTATTATGAGGTCACCACCAGTACTTGGTTGCCCAGGCTGGAAAAAATATTGGAGTCCCTCAAAAAGACGCCCAGAAAGCTTTTTGAACCGGTTGTTTCCAATCCTGAAGAGGGGAGTTATGTGGATTATATCAAGCGGCATGGGTTGCCGTTTGACGAAAGAGAGGCCATCGAGTGGCAAACGCGCAGCATGCGCAAATAGCTGGCGCGGTGCGCCGCCCCGGAGTGCCATGGATCTTTAACGATTGACATGGCCATCTTCGTTGCTTAACATGCGCGGGTGCATCCTGTGGGGTTTTTTGCCTTTACGCGGGATGGGTGGCCCCTCCCGCCGGGGGGGCGTGCGCTGCTTCTAGAAGTGGCATCGGGGATCATCCACGCTTGAGTGTGGCCGGATGGCCGAGGTTGGGACGGAACCTTTATGGCAGAAGAGACAGGTGAGGAGCGGGTCAAAAGTCCGCCGGAGAGTCCGGGCAAGAAAAAATGCCCGGTATGCAAAAAGGGCGTGCCCCTCTGGTTTATCTCCTGGGCGGACATGACGACTTTGCTATTGTGCCTGTTTGTGATCATCGTCGCCTTTTCAACTCAGGAGAAGGGCAAATATTTGACTCTGGCAGGCTCCATGCGGGATGCTTTCGGTTCGAAGAATCCGGATGAGAGCATGCCGCCCATTGCCAGGGGTTATCATCTCGTCAATATGCAGTTTCAGAAAAAAATCACCTTGGTGCAAATCGCCGAGCAGGCGCGGGGTGTGCTCTCTGCCCTGATTGATCAGGGGCGGGCGGTCGTCTCCGATGATGAACTGGGTGTCTTTATCCAGGTGGATCGGGATGCCCTGTTTGCGGCGGATGGTCCGGCCTTGAGCGAGGCTGTCCAAACCAAGCTGACGGAGCTTGCCACCATCATTACCCTGTTGCCCAACACGGTGGAGATACGGGTTTCCCGGTTTGAGACACCGGGGAAACCGTTTGCGTGGGATGTGGGGGTGGCTGAGGGAGCCGCCATCGCGGCGGTGTTTGAGCAGCAGGGGGGGGTTCTCTATGACCGCGTTCAGGTGACCAGTCTGGCACTGATGCGGGAGGAGCAAGTGGCGCCTGGCAGCAAGCCACAGAAAGAGAATATTGAGATCAGAATCATGAAAACGACCAGTCCCGAAGAGTGAGCGGGGGGCAACAGGGTCGCTTTTTGGGCCGTTGCGTGCGGAATTGTGCTTTTTTGAAGGGGTCAATCTATGGATATCGCATCAGTTATCGGGCTCATTCTCGGCATTGGTATTGTCATTGGTTTGATGGGTCATAAAATCACGTTGTTCTGGAGTCTGCACGCCGTGGTGGTTGTGGTGGGGGGGCTGCTGGGCAGCACCTTTCTCAAATTCAGCATGAGTGACATCATGTCGGCCGGAAAGATTCTCAAGAAAGCCCTTTTCGCCGATCACGAAGATATCAAGGAACTGATCCGCCAGATGGTGGATATTTCCAATATTGCCCGCAAGAACGGCTTGTTGGCGTTGGAGAAGGTGAAGGTTGAAAACGAATTTTTGCAGGCCGCCCTGCAACATTGTTCGGATGGGGTGGACCCGAAACTGATGAAGGAAATTCTGACCAAAGAGATCGAATATATGGCAGAGCGTCATCATACGGGTGTCGTCATGTGGGAGAGTATGGGGGAGGCGGCTCCGGCCTTTGGCATGGTGGGAACCCTGATCGGTATGGTGGAGTTGTTGGCCAATATGAGTGATCCCTCCTCGATTGGTCCGGCCATGTCCACAGCCCTGCTGGCCACCATGTATGGAGCCTTTTTGGCCAATGCCATCATCATTCCCATGGGTATCAAGCTCCACCATTACAGCATGGAGGAGCAGATGAAGTGCAGCATGATCGTTGATGGGGTGATCGGTATTCAGACGGGTCTCAACACCCGCATGCTGGAGCAGGTTTTGAAGACCTGCCTGTCGCGCTACAAGCGGGATGATTGATGGCGTTGGATGGATGTCGGGCCTGCCGGCTTTTGCACCACCCGTCTCGACGGGTGGTGTTTTTTTTGGTGGATGCGGGTTTTCCTGTGGCCAAACCGCAACCTTTTTGGATGATGTGGTATTGCGGATCCAGGACAGCATACAAAGTCTCTGGGCAGCTGCATGTCTCGCGCTGCGCTCGGAGGGAGGGTGCCGGCGTCGATCAACGGTTCAGGTTGACGGCGGACGCCGTGACCCGGATTTCAATCTTATCCTTGCTCTGCCCCTTCCCGCTCTCCTCGCCCGTCTTGTCCCGTGCCACCGAACTGGTTACCTGGATGCGACTGTTGGGAATCTCTCCCCGTTTTTGCAAGAGGGCAGCCACGGCAGCCGCTTCCTGGTTTCCCGCACTCCAGTCAAACGGCTTGCTGAAATCCCCCACAGGGGCCGAACGGATCTCCAAAGGATTGGGTATGTTTTTGACGGCAGTCGCAATGTCGGCCAGCATCAGCTGGGTGGCGGCATTGGGAAGGGTCGTGCCCGTCTGGAAAATGGTCTCTTTGTCGATCTGAAAAACGACGCCATTGGCATCTTCAAAGGCATTGGCCTGACCATTGTTGAGCAGGGGTGCCAACACAACCTGGATCTCCTCGGCCACAGGGGCCAGTTGAATATGCCTGTGGAACTGCATGCCGATCACGTGGTAGCCCCGTGGAACAGGGCGCAGGCTTTTGTTGGGGCTGTTGCCGCCAAAAGCCTCTTTCATGGAACCGGCGACTGTCTCAAACTTGCCCTTGTCCTGACTGGAATAGGCGACGATAATGACGAAGAGACAGAGGAGCAGGGTGACCATGTCGGCCCAGGAGATAAACCAGAGCGGCGTGCCTTTTTTGCAGACTGGGCACTTTTTCTTGCTGCTGGGGGGAGGGGCCTCTTTGGACTTGTCGCTTTTTTCCGCCATGGAATTTCCTGAATGTTGGGTCGAAGGGGTTGGCAGGCGACGCCTCTCCTGCCCGTTGGTGCCGCAGGCAGGCATTGCCGTGGCAACAAAAGCGGGCGCCGGGCGGTGCAAGGGCTCCCACAGCGTGGGGAGGAGCACCCGATCATCCCTGTGAGATTCCTCAATATGGGTCAGAATGTCAAGTGGTTTCCTCCCCCTGTCGCACTTTGGCGGTGGTCATGGTCGCCTGGGATGGGATTGCAGGGTCGAGAATGGGCCATTCTGCATCCCCCTCTTTGCCATGGTGGAAAAATTTTGCTATAAAGCCTGTTTCGCCTCTAACGGTTGCAAGGAAATCGTACACATGTTCAGTTTTATTGCCCGCAAAATTTTTGGTTCCCGGAATGATCGATATTTGCGGAAACTGCAGAGTGTGGTCAGCCACATCAACAGCCTGGAGGCTGACATGGTGGCGTTGAGCGATGCCGATTTGCGGGGACAAACGGAGCGTTTCAAGCAACGTCTGCAGGGGGGAGAGGCGTTGGACAATCTGCTGCCGGAGGCCTTCGCCGTTGTGCGGGAGGCCAGCAAACGGGTTTTGGGTATGCGCCACTTTGACACCCAGTTGCTGGGCGGTTTGGTGTTGCACCAGGGCAAAATTGCCGAAATGCGTACCGGTGAGGGCAAAACTCTGGTGGCCACCCTGCCCCTTTACCTGAATGCCCTGACCGGCAAGGGGGTACATCTGGTGACCGTCAACGACTATCTCGCCCAACGGGACTCTGCCTGGATGGGGCAGATCTATCGCTTTTTGGGGATGGAAGTGGGGGTGATCATCCACGGTCTGGACGATGAGGAGCGGCGTCGGGCATACCATGCAGATATTGTCTACGGAACCAACAACGAGTTCGGGTTTGACTTTCTGCGGGACAATATGAAGTTTACTGTGGAGGATCTGGTGCAGCGATCCCTCCATTTTGCCATTGTCGATGAGGTGGATTCCATTCTCATCGACGAAGCCCGCACCCCGCTCATCATTTCCGGCCCGACCGAAGACAATACCGATAAATATTATCGGGTGGACCGCCTGATTCCCCAGATGCAAAAGGATAGCCATTTTACCGTCGATGAGAAAACGCGGACGGTGGTCTTCACGGAAGAAGGCAATGAACTCATAGAACGGTTGCTGCTGGAACAGGGCATCTTCAAAAGCGGCAACCTGTATGATATTGCCAATGTGGAGACGGTGCACCATGTCAACCAGGCCTTGCGCGCCCATGCCCTGTTTGAAAAAGATCGGGATTATATCGTCAAGGATGGCGAGGTGATTATCATCGACGAATTTACCGGACGCATGATGCCCGGCAGACGCTATTCGGATGGCCTGCATCAAGCGCTGGAGGCCAAGGAACAGGTGATGATTCAGAACGAATCACAAACCCTGGCCTCCATCACCTTCCAGAATCTGTTTCGCCTGTACGACAAACTGGCGGGCATGACCGGCACGGCCGATACCGAAGCCTCCGAGTTTGAGTCCATTTATCGCCTGGAGGTGATCATTCTGCCCACGCATCGACCCATGATCCGTGTGGACAATGACGATGTGGTTTTTCGTACCCATGAAGAAAAATTGGTGGCCATTGTCGAGGAGGTGCAGGCTTGCTACCAGAGGGGTCAACCGGTACTGGTGGGCACCATCTCCATTGAAAAGTCCGAGGAGTTGGCCCGCCGTCTGCGCAAGGCAAACATCCCCCATACCGTGCTGAATGCCAAATACCACGAAAAAGAGGCGGAGATTGTCGCCCAGGCAGGTCGCCAGAACGGGGTGACCATCGCCACCAACATGGCGGGGCGAGGGACCGATATTCAATTGGGGGGCAATCCCGACATGCGCATTCTGAGGGAAATTCCCGCTGATCTCCCTCCGGAAGAGAGGCGCCAAAGAGAGGCGGCCATCCGCGCCGAATGTGCTGCGGAAAAAGAGAGGGTGATCCAGTTGGGTGGGCTGCATATCATCAGCAGCGAGCGCCATGAGGCTCGTCGCATCGACAATCAGCTGCGCGGGCGGGCAGGACGGCAGGGCGATCCGGGTTCCAGCCGCTTTTATCTGTCGCTGCAGGACGATTTGATGCGTATTTTCGGCTCAGAGCGCATGGATGGCATGTTGCAAAAACTGGGATTGCAAGAGGGAGAAGCCATTGTCCATCCCTGGATCAACCGTGCCATCGAATCGGCACAAAAAAAGGTGGAAGGCCGCAATTTTGATATCCGCAAAAATCTGCTCAAATATGACGATGTCATGAATGAGCAGCGCAAGGTGATTTATGAACAGCGGCTGGAGATCATGCAGAGTGATGATCTGGCGGATTTTCTGGAAGATCTCCGCGATGAGTTGCTGGATGGCATTGTCGAGGAGCACATTCCCGCTGCGGCCCTGCCGGAAAATTGGCAGATGGATGGGCTGGCTGCCGGGATGTTGCGCCAGTTTGGCCTCTCCTTGCCGGAGGCGCATGGCTGGCAGCGGGAAGAGGGGGTGACGGCCAAGGAGATCAAGGAACGGCTGCGGGAGGCCGTGCGCATCCGTTTCCAGGAGCGGGAAGAGCGTATGGGCGCGCCACTGATGCGCTATCTGGAAAAGAGCATTCTGCTGCAGGTGTTGGACTCCTTGTGGAAAGAACACCTGCTGAACATGGACCACTTGAAAGAGGGTATTCATCTGCGGGGGTATGCCCAGAAAGATCCCCTGAACGAATACAAACGCGAGGCCTTTGAGCTGTTTGACGGATTGTTGGAACGGATCAAGGTAGAGGTCATTGACGTGTTGTCCCGTGTGGAGGTTTCCCATCAGGAGGAGGTGGAGCAGTTGGAGACGGAGCGGGCCTCATCGTGGGATAAAGGGCTCTCCTTGCAACACCCGGACTATGCCTCCTGGTTGGGAAGTACAGGGGAAGAGGAGGAAGAGGAGGAAGAGGAGGAGGAAGAGGAGACGGGGATAGAGGTGGAGGAGACAAAGAGTACGGAGCACAAAACGCCCTACCGTCGGGATGCGGAAAAAGTGGGTCGCAACGCCCCCTGTCCCTGTGGCAGCGGTAAAAAATACAAGCAGTGTTGCGGGCAATTGGTGTAACCGCAGGCCGGTGGCCCGGTGGGAAAGATGAAAAAGTCAAAAGCCCAGCGCACAAAAGCAAGGCGTGAACAGACGGAGAGCAGGGCGCACGCCTTATCGGTCGAGCCGTTGCCGGAACAGTCGCAACCGCAGGTGACGGACTCTGTCGGTGTTGATCGTCCCGGAAGAGGGGATCTCCTCCTGCGCGAATCCATGGGCAATTTGGTCACCATCCAGGTAACGCCGGGTGTGGTGTGGTTGCAGGTGCCTGAGGCGGGGCTTTATGTGCTTTGTGGCGCGCCCAGCGAGGTGGTCAAACATTTATCCCTGCGCGGCTTGATTCAGACGATCACCCGGGACGGCGTCACCTACGAAACCGGCCCCAATGCCGTTCTGTTATCCGATTTGTTGGTGCAAAACGGCGGTTTTGCCAATTTGACAGAGTTTCCCATCCTGCAGATG
>JADGCE010000072.1 GCA_015229095.1 Magnetococcales bacterium
TGCACCGGCCCCGCAAAATGGAGGCGACACTCCTCCAGGCGTTGGCTGTCGGGCCCGGCAATGGGATAAAAATGGCTGGGCATCAAGCGTCCCACAGCGGCCTGGGCCGCAACCCAGCCCGCCAGCCCCGCCGAAAGATGCCCCTTGACCTTGTGAGCATCGAGGGTAGAGCAATCCAGGATCAGCAGGTCGGCGCCGTGGGCAAAGGGGATAAAAGCGGGATCATAGTCGCAATCCCCGGAAAACACGATGCTTTTCCCATCTTTTTCAAAACGGTAGGCAACGCTGGCCAGGCGGTCCGAATGCAGGGTAGGCTGGGAGCGAACAGTCATGCCCGCCAGGGAGAGCGAAGGTGGCATCTCCTCGACATGGAAGGGAAAAGAGGTGGGAGGAGCGGCAACAGGGGCGACAATCTGCGCAAAAAATTCCACAAATCCACCAGGTCCAAACAGATGGAACGGTTTCTGGCGCGTCAGGCCCGGCATGCGCAAGGCATGGACCAGAGGGGTCAAATCTCCGATATGGTCGGCATGGGTGTGGGTGACAAACAGCCCGTCCAGGGTCTGAAACCCCTTTTGCAACCGCTCCAACTGCAGCAGAGTGCCGCTGCCGCAATCCACCAGCCAGCGACTCTCATCCACCTCCAGGAGATAGCCGGAGGCCTGCCGTTGCAGTGAGGGAATGCCCGTACCACTGCCCAACACAGTACCTTTCATCATTGTTTCAACCTCCGTTGTCTGTTTCAGGGAGCCTGCTCCGGCCAGAGCCACGCCGCTCCTCGCACCCCGCTGGAATCCCCATGCTGGGCCTTGACCAGGCCCGTGGCCACCGCATCGGAAAAGACATATGCCCCCCAACGGGTGGGAATCGCTGTATAAAGCTGTGTGATATTGGCCAGGCCGCCCCCCAACACCACCATATGGGGATCCAGTATATTGATCACAGCCGCCAGGGCGCGGGCCAGGCGATCTTCATACCGGGCCATGCTGTGCATGGCGGTCGCATCCCCCTGGGCAGCCGCCTCCACAATCTCCGGGGCGCTTTTTTGTTGGCCACTGCTCATCTGGTGCTGGCGGCTCAGCCCCGGCCCCGACAGAAAGGTTTCGATGCAACCGGAACGACCACAATAGCAAGGCAGGCCCGGCCATTCATCGGCCTGGGGCCACGGCAGGGGGTTGTGCCCCCATTCACCGGCAATGGCATTGGCACCCTGGAGCAGTCTGCCGTCGACCACAATACCTCCGCCGACCCCTGTTCCTAAAATCACACCGAAAACAATGGCATGCCCCGATGCAGCCCCATCCGTGGCCTCGGAGAGGGCAAAACAATCCGCATCATTGGCCAATCGTACCGGGCGGGACAACAGACGGCTCAAATCACCCGCCAGA
The DNA here is from genome assembly GCA_015229095.1 of Magnetococcales bacterium. Taxonomy (GTDB): domain Bacteria; phylum Pseudomonadota; class Magnetococcia; order Magnetococcales; family Magnetaquicoccaceae; genus Magnetaquicoccus. The sequence goes on from JADGCE010000072.1 coordinate 1,389, forward strand.
TCCCGGCCAATCAAACAGACCGAGTTGGCATTTTTCACCAAACCACTCTCCCTGGAAAGGGCGCCTGGAATACCCACTCCCACTGTCAGGGTTTTTCCCTGCACCGCCGGGTGCGACTCCAGCAGATGCACCAGTTCGGCAGTGCGCTGCAGGGTCGCCTCATAATGACCCTGAGGAGTGGGCAGACGCCGGCGATGGCGGATCTGCCCGTCATCATCCAGCAAAACCCCCTCAATTTTTGTACCCCCCAGATCAATGCCAATACGCATGCGGCCACTCCTGCGCAAAAGGATGAAACCCTCATCGGCACCCCACCGTATGGATCCGATGACAGGGAAACAAGAACAGCGTATGATGCCACACTTTATCCCGAAGAGTCGATCGACAGAGTATACAGCTCAGGTTTTTTGCCCCATGAATGGTGACAGAATTTTCCCCTTCGGCAACCGTCCGCGTCCAGGCGGCCAACGACCAGCGCCCCATGCATCTCCGTTTTCGAACAGATCGGTGCGCTTGCAGAAAAAACTTTCTGCGGCCACCCGCATTCTGGAATTTCACAGCCTCTTTGCCGCCCGCGCCAGCAAACGCCATTTTACCCTTTTTCTGGGGCCAACCAACTCTGGCAAAACCTTTCAGGCCCTGAAAATGTTGGCGGATGCCCGTTCCGGCAGCTATCTGGCCCCCTTGCGACTCCTGGCCCTGGAGGTGGCGGATACCCTGAACAGTTGGGGCGTGCCTTGCCACATGGTGACCGGCGAGGAGCGCATTGAGGTGGAGGGGGCCATGCACAGTGCCCGCACCATCGAAATGCTTTCCACCCATCTGCGCCAGGAGGTTTGCGTCATCGATGAGGCCCAGATGTTGGGGGATGTGGAACGGGGCTGGGCCTGGACCCAGGCCATCCTGGGGGTGCAGGCCGAGCAGGTCTGCATTATCGGTGCCCCGGAAGCGCGCCCGGCCATCGAAAATCTGCTGCGCCTGACCCAGGAACCCTTTGAGGTGGTCCATCTGGAACGTCTGGCCCCGTTGCAGCCTCTGGCCGCCCCCATTACCCAGTTTCGCGCCCTGGAACCGGGCACGGCACTGGTCGCCTTTTCCCGCGCCGCCGTTCTGGGGCTGAAAGAGAGCCTGGAGCAGCGCACCGGGGCCCAGGTGGCGGTTCTCTACGGTGCCTTGCCCCCCGAAGTACGTCGGCAGCAGGCCGAGCTGTTTGCCTCAGGAGAGGCCCCCTACCTGGCGGCCACCGACGCCATCGGCATGGGGCTGAATTTGCCGATCCGCACCCTCCTGTTTGCCCAGGACCACAAATTTATCGACCGTCGCAAACATCCACTCACCCCCATGGAGGTGCGGCAAATTGCCGGTCGTGCGGGCCGGTATGGCAAAAACGAGGTGGGCTTTGTGGGCACCTTCCGGATACCCGACACCCACATCCTGGCCGCCTTGCACGCCACCCCCCACCGCATCCACCGCGCCCATCTGGCCCCCAACTTTGACCATCTGCTGGCCCTGGCCAACCAGGAAGGGCACAAAAAACCCTCCCTTGCCCGCCTGTTGACCCTCTTTGCCCATGCGGTCAAACCCGACCCTGACGTGTACGAAATGGCCTCCCTGGAAGACCAGATTTTTCTGGCCCAAATCACCGACCGCTACCCGGCCCTGGCCATGGAGATCCGCTTTATCCTGGCCAACGCCCCCGTTCCCCTGCGCGCCCTGACGGCCGTCCTGGCCTTTGAACGCATGGTCAGAACGGTGGCCCAAAACCACCAACTGCTGCTGGAGGAGCTGCTGCCACCCTTTGCCAGCCATTTGCCCATCTCCCTGGATCTGCTGGAGAGTGCCACACGGGTGGTGGATCTCTACTGCTGGCTGCATTTTCGCTTTCCCGACCAGTTTCCGGAGCTGGCAACCGCGCAAAATCGCCGCAAAGAGCTGAACCGGGAGATCAGCAAACGGCTGCGCCAAACAGCCCAACCCCTTCCCCAGCCAACCGCCCCCACACGGCCACCCCGTCCCCCCACGGCCAGAAGGCGACCGCACCGCCGCCCTCCCCGTTGAAAGCAATCACATCCGGTTCTCGGCAGACGCCGCATTGTCCGGCAACGCCCCATCCGCTGTCAAACCCTTTCCCCTCATCCGCAGGGCAACCGCGTTGGGATTGTTTCCGCATCCCTCTCCTTGAGAGGTGGTGTCTGCATCGGGCTACCTCCTCCAGAGATCGCCCCGCCAGGAGAGTCGCGTTTGCCCGCGCATGATGAATGGGCTTGCTCCCGGTCTGGCAAAAAGATATTCTGGCGAGGAGTGTTGGGGATTGACAGCGCGGCACACCCCCAGGCCACCCTCATACACGCCGCAAACGGCACGCTGGAGGAGCACGGATGAACCCAACCCGGGAACACTCCAAAAAAGCCAAAATCCTGATCGTGGACGATCTGTCAGACAATCTTGAAATGCTGACCGCCATTTTGGCGACGGATTATGCCCTCCTGACCGTAACCCGTGGACGGGACGCCTTGCACGCAGCCGCTCTGCATCATCCCGATCTTATTCTGCTGGATGTGCTCATGCCGGATATGGATGGTTTTGAGTGCTGTGAGGCCCTGAAAGCTGCACCGGAGACCCGTGACATTCCCATCATTTTTATGACGGCCATGGACAATGCCGTCGACGAGCAACGCGGGCTGGATATCGGTGCCATCGATTATATCATCAAACCGTTCAGTCGAGCCATTGTCGCCTCCCGGGTCCGCAATCACCTGGACCGCCTGCGCCTGCACCGGCGCAACCAGTGGCTGTTGAATGCCGTGGGCGATGGCCTGTATGGCGTGGATCGGGAGGGTTGTTTTACCTTCGTCAACCCGTCGGTGACCCGCCTGTTGGGTTGGGAAGAGGAGGCGATACTGGGACAATCTCACCGCCTCTTTTTCCACGGTTCTCCCCAGGAACAGGTTTCCTGCGGCTGCATCGCCTGTTCCGTCCACTACACAACAACCGATTCTGTCCCACACCACCAGGAGCAGGCACTCTTTCACCGCCGGGATCAGAGCACCCTCATGGTGGAATTGACCGTCAGCCCCATTCGTGAAAACACCCAGATCCAAGGCGCCGTCGTCCTCTTTCGGGATATTACGGAACGGTTACGCATGGCAAACGACCTGCAAAGCGCCAGGGAAAAGGCCGAGGCCGCCAATCGCGCCAAGTCGGAATTTCTTGCCAACATGAGCCATGAAATCCGTACCCCCATGAATGCCATCGTCGGGTTGAGCGAGTTGGCCATGGGCGGTTCACTGTCGGACAAGACCCGGGACTATTTGAGTAAAATTGCCAGTTCCTCCCGTCTGCTTCTGCGCATCATCAACGATATTCTCGATTTTTCCAAGATAGAAGCAGGCAAGATGCTGCTGGAGTCCGCACCCTTCCATCTGGGGGATCTGCTCGACAACCTGGGCAACATGTTCCGGGAGAGTGCCGCCGCCAAGGGCATCGAGTTGAACATCTCCATTACCCAGTCGGTAGTGCCGGTTTTGCTCGGTGATGACACCCGTCTGCAACAAATATTGATGAATTTGATCGGCAACGCCGTCAAGTTTACCGAACAGGGGGAAATCGATGTACGGGCAACACTGCTGACTCAATCGGCGGATCAGGTGGTGGTCGCCTTTTCGGTTCGGGATACCGGCATGGGCATGCATGCCGAGCAGATTGCCCGATTGTTTGAACAATTCACCCAGGCGGATGGCTCCATCAGCCGCCGTTTCGGCGGCACCGGATTGGGATTGAGCATCTGCAAACGGCTGGTCACCTTGATGGGGGGCAACATGGATGTGGAAAGCGCACCCGGCAAGGGCAGTGCCTTCCACTTTACCGCAACCTTCGGATGCCAGAAAAAGGCCAGGCCAATCCAGATAAAACTGCCCAAACATCTGAGATCCATCAAGGTTTTGGTGGTGGACGACAACGAAACCGCCCGTCTATTGATGCGCAACGCACTGAACAGCTTCGGTATTCTGCCCACCCTGGTCACATCCGGGGATCAGGCCCTGGCGGTATTGCGCGCCGCCATCGACAAGGAAACGCCGTTCGATCTGATCTTTATGGACCAGCGGATGCGGAGTATGAACGGCGTCGAAACCATCGAGCGGCTGCATCAGTTTGCCCATCCCCCCCCCAAAGTGATCATGCTGACCGCTTTTTCAAAAACCGAAATAGAAAACCAGATGGATACGATCCATGTGGATAAAATTCTCTGCAAACCCATCGGTCGCGTGGCCCTCTTCAATGCCATCCTGGAGGTTTTTGGAGAGGAGTCGGCCAAAATGGTGGAGGAAGAACAATCAACCGTTGCCGATGAACGGGTGGCCGTCCGGGAGCGTATCGGCGGGGCGCGGGTGCTGCTGGCAGAAGACAATGCCATCAACCAACAAGTGGCACAGGAAATTCTGGAGGGTGTTGGCCTGGTGGTGGAGACGGCGGGTGATGGGGCAGAAGCCATCCAAAGGTTGGGGCAAGCCCCCTTCGATCTCATCCTCATGGATATCCAAATGCCGGTGATGGATGGCGTTGAGGCGGTGCGTCGGATTCGTCTGGAACCCATCTGGGCCACCCTGCCCATCATCGCCATGACGGCACACGTCATGACGGGTGACCGGGAGAGATATCTGGAACTGGGCATGAATGATCATGTCCCCAAACCCATCGATAAACGGGCCCTGTATGGCGCACTGCTGCAGTGGATCCGGCCTCGGCCCGGACTGGGAGAAGAGAGCGCACCCCAGATGGCGGGCGAGGAGGAAACCCTGCCTCCGGGCATGTCGTCACCGCCCGGCATCGATCTCGCCGAGGTTTTGGATCGTCTGAATGGCAACCATCGTCTGTTGTATCGGTTGTTGCAGGCCTTTTCCATGGATTTTTCCCGGGGGGAAGAGGCAGTCACTGCCCTGCTCGGTGGTCCGGAGAAGAGCAAGCGACGGGAAGCCGGGCGGCTGCTGCATACGATGCGGGGCATGGCAGCCAATCTCTCTGCACAACGGCTGGCTGCGGCAGCCGGGGCACTGGAGCGGGCAATCCTGGAAGAGCAGGCCGATCTCTCTGCCATGCTGACCGAGTTTGCCCGTGCCTTGCAGGAAGTGCTCCAGGGGATCATCACCCTGTCGCCGTATCTGGAAACCAAGGCCGCCGAGGATCAGCCCGCACCCACTTCTCCCGCAGAGCCCTCCGTCGTGCTGCCTCTGTTGGCCGAATGGGCAGAGTGGATCGAGGCCAGCAGTCTCAAGTCATTGCAACAGATCCCTGTGCTCATACCGATGCTCCGGGAAATGGGGGTGGAGGAGAGCATGCTGGTTCTCTTGAACGATGCACTGACCCGGATGGATTTTGCCGAAGCGCTCACCACCCTGACCACCATTCAGAACCGCTTCAAAACGTAACAGTTACGTTACCGTAGCAGATTTTCCCACTGTTGGGCCAAACGTTTGGCAGAGACCGGCAGGGCAGTGCGCAGATCCTGGGCAAACAGAGAGACGCGATACTCCTCCAGCAACCATCGATACTGTTGCAGTTCTGGATCCCAGATCCGCTCTGCCAACCTCTTTTGGGCCAGTTGCTGATACTGCTGCCACAAGGGAGTCCACTCTGCCGCCTTCTGCATATCTTTGAGGGGTGCAAAGGCACGCCGCTCCAACCGCAACACAACCGCCTGCAGATAACGGGGAATATGCTTGAGCCACTGCGGCGGGGTCTCCCGCAAAAACCCCGGATAGATCAGGGCATCCAGATGCTGGCGCAGCTCCTCCACCAGCACGGGCCAGCCCGGACCACTCCCCCCCTGCAAGGCCGTCACAACCGCTTGATGGCGGAGCACAATCTGTTGCACCAAAGCCTGCACATCTTCGATGGCCTGGCTGACCAACCCCCTTCCAGCAGCCAAACGCTGCAAAAAACAGGCTTCCGTCTCAATCTCTTCCGTCGACACATCCAAAAAAACCCGTGCCAACGCCACCGCCTGGATCTCCCGCAACAATCCCTTCTGCGACCCGAACAGGGTCGCCCGGGCGGCAATCTCTTTTTGAATCCCCCGTTTTTTTTCCAACAGTTGCGACGGCTGGGGCAGCTGCAGGGCAAACAGACGCACCAACCCCCAGCGGCTCACCTGCCGGGCCTGCTGCGCATCTTCCAGCAGGGTGAGAGAGACACTGCTCCCATCATCCCGAATGGCCGGAAACCCGAAGGTATGGCCGCCCTCCCCCGACAACACCACCTGCTGGGGCAGATCGCCAAAATCCCAGCGGGTCACCCCGGAACGCTCAAACGCGGCCTTGGGCAACTGGCTGAAACTTTTATTGGCCACAACACCCCATTGCTGTTGCAGTTGCAGCAAATCCCGCCCCTGGGCAAGAATCTTGTGCGCTTTTTCGTCGACAATCTTAAAATTCATCCGCAGATGCTCCGGCAGATCGGCAAAACGCCAGGCATCGCTGGGAATCTCTACACCATAGCGGCGCAACAACAGCAGGCTCAACACCGCCCCCATCGGCTTGCCGTACTCTTTGTCGGTCAAATGTTCCAAACAAAACTGCTGCGTCTGCGGCATGGGCACCAGGGGACGACGCCAGGCCTTGGGTAAACTTTTCAGCAGTGCCATCAGTTTGTCCGGCAACAAGCCGGGCACCAGCCATTCGAAGGGGGGGGGTGAGAGCTGATTGAGATAGGGGAGGGGAATATGCACGCTGATACCATCCTCCCCGGCCCCCGGATTGAAATGGTATTCCAGGGAGAGTTCCAAACCGTTGACCCGCACATGTCCCGGAAAGCTTTCGCCGGTGATCCCTTCCCCCCCCTGACGCAGCAACATGTCACGGCTAAAAAAGAGCAGACGGGGATTGCGTTTGCGGGCCTGATGATACCATTGATGGCACAGTTGGGTGCTGTGGACATGGGGGGGAATCTGCTGGTCGTAAAAGGCAAACAGGGTCTGATCGTCCACCAGCAGATCTTTGCGCCGGGATTTATGTTCCAACTCCCGCACTTCGGCAATCAACCCCTGATTGTGGGCGAAAAAGGCCGCCGAGCTCTGCATGTGGCCCTCCACCAGGGCGGACTGAATAAAAATTTCCCGGGCCAGCTTGCCATCCAGCGGTGCAAATTGCACCTTGCGTTGTCCAATCAGGGTGAGGCCAAACAGGGTCACGCGCTCGAAGACCAGCACACAGCCGGCCTTTTTACTCCAATGGGGATCCTGGTGATGTTTGCGGCACAAAGGGCCCGCCACCGCTTCAATCCACTCCGGTTCCACCCGTGCACAAATGCTGGCAAACAGGCGGGTGGTCTCGATCAACTCCCCGGCCACCAGCCAGGTGGGCCCTTTTTTATGCAGGACAGAAGCGGGGGAGAGCACAAAGCGGTTTTGCTGAACCCCTACATAATCATAGGTTTCTGTTTTCAAGCCGATCAATCCCAACGCCCCAGAGAGCACGGCCTTATGCACGGCCATAAAGCCGGCTGGCGCGCCGTTGAGGGTCATGCCCAACTCTGTCAGCAGACGGCTGAGTTGTTCGTGAATGCCTTGCCACTCCCGCACCCGAACCACCGACAAAAAATTTTCTTTCAAAAACCGGCGGAACTGGTTGTTGGAGGTCGACTCCTGGCGACCCGCCTCAATGAACGACCACAGTGTGAGAAAACCCAAAAAATCGGAGTGAGGTTCCACATGTCTCTTGTGGGCCAACTCGGCTTTGCCACGCTGGGCAGCGGGCCACTCCCTGGGATCGGGCAGGCTCAGGGCGGAAACAATAATCAACATTTCCGCCAAACATTGGTAGGTTTGGCCAGCCAGCAGCATGCGACCCAGGCGGGGTTCCAGGGGCAGGCGCGCCAATTCCCCCCCCAATGGGGTCAATCCCCCCCGGTCATCCAGGGCACCCAACTCCGCCAGCAGGCGCACGCCATCCTGAATGGCCCCCCGCGTCGGGGGATCGACAAAGGGAAAGCTCTCCATCTCCCCCAGTTTTAAAAATTTCATCTGCAAAATCACCGCTGCCAGGGAGATCCGCAAAATTTCCGGATCGGTAAACAGCGGCCTAGCCAAAAAATCTTCCTCGGCAAAGAGGCGAATACAGACCCCATCGGAGAGTCGTCCACAGCGCCCCTGGCGTTGGTTGGCGGCGGCCTGGGCAACCTTTTCGATCGGCAAGCGGCGCACCTGGGTACGGCCACTGTGACGACTGATGCGCGCCAGCCCACTGTCAATCACATAGCGAATGCCCGGTATGGTAATCGAGGTTTCCGCCACATTGGTGGCCAGAATAATGCGCCGGCTGCCCCCAGGCTGAAAAATACGCCGCTGATCGGCCATGGAGAGACGGGCAAACAGGGGCAAAACATCGGTATGGGGAAGTTCCTGTTTGCGCAAATATTCTCCCACCTCCCGAATCTCCCGCTCCCCTGGCAAAAAGACCAAAATATCCCCAGAGGGCCCCAATCCGATCAGTTCCTGGACCGCATCCCAAATACCCTGCTCCAACTCTTTCTCTTCACTCTCCTTCTCCTCACCCTCTCCCGCCTCTTCAGTGCGCAGGGGGCGGTAGCGGGTCTCCACGGGAAACGTGCGACCGGCTATCTCCAGACTGGGAGCATCCGCAAAATGCCGGGCGATCCGCTGGACATCCAACGTGGCAGAACTGATGATCACTTTCAGGTCGGGCCGCCGGGGCAGCAGCTGTTTCAGATAACCCAGAATAAAATCGATGTTAAGGCTCCGCTCGTGGGCCTCGTCGATGATCAGGGTGTCATAACGGGAAAGCAGTCGATCGCTTTGAATCTCGGCCAGCAAGATGCCGTCTGTCATCACCTTGACCAGGGAATCGGGGCTGACCCGGTCGGTAAAGCGCATTTTATAGCCGACCAGGCCACCGATTTCGGAACGCAAATCCTGGGCAAGAAAGTCGGCGATGCTGCGGGCGGCGATGCGCCTGGGTTGGGTGATACCGATCCAACCGCCGCTGCCTCGCTGCAGTTGCAGGCAAATTTTTGGCAGTTGCGTGGTTTTGCCGGAACCCGTTTCGCCACACAAAACCACAACCGGATGTTTTTCAATCAGTTCGGCAATCTGTTGCCGCCGTTGGGCAACGGGCAGCTCCTCCGGAAAGTGGAGCAGGGGCAGGGCGGCGAGCCGTTTGGCGCGATTTTGGCGGGAGGCGGTCATCTGCGCCACCCACTCCGTCAACGCCTCCTGAACATCCTCGCCCTGCTGCTGTTTGTGCGCCAGCATACGCAGACGGCGCCGCAATTCGACCTGATCGCGGATCAATCCCTGGGGAATATCACGGAACAGCCGGCGGATGGTGGCGGGGATCGAGGGAACAGAGGGGCGTTTGCTGGGGGACATGGTCGGCGTGCGGATTACCCTGTGGGGAGGGGTCGCCCTCCCACAGGGAATCGGGCCAGCTGTCACAGATGATCAATAACGATAATGATCGGGTTTGAAGGGGCCTTGGGGCGAAACGCCGATATAATCGGCCTGTTTGGCGGTCAGTTTGGTCAGATGGGCGCCCAGCTTGCCCAGATGCAGGGCGGCGACCTTTTCATCCAGGTGTTTGGGCAGCACGTAGACACCGACCGCATATTTGCCCGGATTGCTCCACAGCTCAATCTGTGCCATGACCTGATTGGTGAAGGAGTTGGACATGACAAAGCTGGCGTGTCCTGTGGCACAGCCCAGATTGACCAGGCGCCCCTCGGCCAGGACGATGATCCGCTTGCCATCGGGAAAGATGACATGATCCACCTGGGGTTTGATATTTTCCCAGGTCAGGCTGCGGATGCCGGCAATATCGATTTCCGAATCAAAATGGCCGATATTGCAGACAATGGACTGATCTTTCATGCGGTCCATATGGGCGCGGGTGATGACATCCACATTGCCGGTGGCGGTGACAAAAATATCACCGATGGCGGCTGCCTCGTCCATGGTGACCACCCGATACCCCTCCATGGCGGCCTGCAGGGCACAGATGGGATCGATCTCCGTGATCCAGACGGTGGCCCCCATCCCCCGGAAGGCTTGCGCACACCCCTTGCCCACATCCCCATAGCCGCACACCACGCAGATCTTGCCGGCGATCATCACATCGGTGGCCCGTTTGATGCCGTCGATCAGGGATTCCCGGCAGCCATAGAGATTGTCAAACTTGGATTTGGTCACGGAGTCGTTGACATTGAAAGCGGGCACTTTGAGGGCACCCTTTTTCAACATTTCCTGCAAACGATGCACCCCGGTGGTGGTCTCCTCGGAGAGCCCCCGAATGCCTTGTAAAATGTCCGCATGTTCGGGACGATGCAGGACGGTCGTGACATCGCCGCCGTCGTCCAGAATCATGTTGGGACGCCAGTTGTTGGGGCCTGTGATGGTTTGATCGATACACCACCAGAACTCCTCTTCCGTCTCGCCTTTCCAGGCAAAGACCGCAATACCCGCAGCGGCCATGGCGGCGGCGGCGTGATCCTGGGTGGAAAAAATGTTGCAGGATGACCAACGGAGCTCGGCCCCCAGGGCAACCAGGGTCTCCATCAGCACGGCGGTTTGGATGGTCATATGCAGGCAACCGACGATACGGGCCCCTGCCAGAGGTTTTTGATCTTTGTATTCACGCCGCAGGGCCATCAACCCGGGCATTTCGGTCTCGGCTATCTGGATCTCTTTGCGCCCCCACTCGGCCAAAGAGATATCCGCTACCTTGTAATCGTTCGCGACAGACATGGTACATTCCTTATGGTTCATTCAGAGAGTATGGGAGAGGGTGCGACTCTTACAGTCCGGCGTCACTCTTCAGCAGCTCGGCCTTGTCGGTCTTTTCCCAGTTGAACTCCGGCAACTCCCGTCCGAAGTGGCCATAGGCGGCTGTCTTGAGGTAGATGGGACGCAGCAGATCCAGGGTCCGGATGACGGCTTTGGGGCGCAGATCAAAGTGTTCGTTGACCAGTTGTTCGATGCGGGCATCGCTGACCCGTCCGGTGCCGAAGGTATTGACCATCATGGAGACCGGTTGGGCCACTCCGATGGCATAGGCGACCTGCACCTCGCAGCGACTGGCCAACCCAGCGGCGACGATGTTTTTGGCGACATAACGCCCCATGTAGGCGGAAGAGCGGTCCACCTTGCTGGGATCCTTGCCGGAGAAGGCCCCACCGCCATGGTGCCCTGAGCCGCCGTAGGTATCGACGATAATTTTGCGACCGGTGAGACCGCAATCCCCCACGGGACCACCGATGACAAACCGACCGGTGGGATTGATATGGTAGACAACCGAACCGGTCAGCAATTCGGCGGGCAGCACCGGTTTGACGATCTCCTCGATGACTGCCTCCCGAATAGCGGCGTGGCTCATCTCAGGGGTGTGCTGGGTGGAGAGCACCACGGCCTCAATCGCAGCCGGCTTGCCGTCGGCATAGCGGATGGTAACCTGGGATTTGGCATCCGGTCGGAGCCAGGGCAGTTGGCCATTTTTTCTGACCCGCGCCTGTTGCTCCATGAGACGATGGGCATAATAAATGGGTGCAGGCATAAAAACCGGGGTTTCGCTGCAGGCATAACCGAACATCAAACCCTGGTCCCCGGCCCCCTGGTCCAAATCCAGACCTTCGCCCTCGTTCACCCCCTGGGCAATGTCCACCGACTGTTTGTCCAGGCTGACCAGCACGGCGCAGGAGGCATAGTCAAACCCCATATCGGAGGAGTTGTAGCCGATCTCCTGGATGACATCCCGCACCACCTGCGTATAATCCACAACGCTCCGCGTCGTAATTTCGCCAGCGATCACCACCATTCCGGTGGTAATCAAGGTCTCGCAGGCCACACGACTGCTGGAATCCTGCGCCAGGATGGCATCGAGAATACCATCCGAAACTTGATCCGCCACCTTGTCCGGGTGCCCCTCGGAGACCGATTCCGAAGTAAAAAGAAAATTGTGTGCCATGAGTTCACTCCCGATTTGAAAATGCAGAAACAAAGGACCATTCTAACACAATCCCCCCGTCGTTGCCAGACAAATTTCAGATATCGCTCCGCTCTTTTTCGGCCCATTGCC
>JADGCE010000073.1 GCA_015229095.1 Magnetococcales bacterium
GGGAGGTCCAGGAGGGGATTATCCCCTCCTGGTGGGGTGCGGGGCGAAGCCCCGCTACTCATTTCGGGGCTTCGCCCCGCACCCCACCGGAGGGCTCTGCCCTCTGGAGACCCACCGGGGGCCGTGACGCCCCCCGGACCCCGGCAAAAATTTTTGAATATCGACACGCCATGAACACTGTTTTTGTTTACCCAGAAGGATTGTCCCATGCCCGATGATGTGCATCCCGTACCAGAAGAGAGCCCTGCCCCCCCTGAAGATACGGCGACAGAGGCCGGTACAACGAGGGAATCCCCCCAACAACCAGACGATGCCGCAGCAGCGGCAGGGTCGGCCTATGCCGAACAGTCAGGGATCGATGCAACCAACGCCGCACCCGATGCCGCGCCACCCGGAAGCGACGAAGAGATCGAGGCTCCCTCCATCGACATCCCGTTGGAGGCCGAAACGGTGGAGACAGCCACCGAATCGGATGCAGCGACTGGTCACGGACACAAACAGCTGCCCAGCGAGTTGGTCATCTATCCCCTGGGAGGACGCCCCTTTTTCCCAGGCATGCTGACCCCAATCCAGGTGGAGGGTTCCCCCTACTACGACACCATCAAAATGGCCCTGGAATCCCCTGGCAAAATGTTCGGTATCGTGCTGAGCCATGCGGAAGATGGGGACGAGGTGTTTATTGCCGACAAGCTGTACCGTTTCGGCACCATGACCCGTATCATGGAATCGGTCGTCAATGAACAGGACAAGCAGATCAAGCTGCTGGCCGAAGGGTTGTCCCGCTTTTCCATCATCGGCATCGCCGACGATGGCCCTCCCATTCTGGCCATTGTCACCCACCACGACAAACCGGTGGAACATTTTGATCCAGACACCCTGAAACCCTACATGTTGGCGGTGATCAGCACCCTGAAAGAGATTCTGAAATATGACTCCCTCTACCAGGAACAGGTCAAAATGTTTCTGTCGCGTCATAATTTCAGCGAACCCGAACGGTTGGCGGATTTTGTCGCCTCCATGACCAGTTCCACCCGGGAAGAGCTGCAGGAGGTTCTGGAAACCCTGAACATACGGGAGCGTCTGGAAAAGGTGCTGGGTCTCCTGAAAAAGGAGTTGGAAATTGTCAAGTTGCAGGACAAAATTTCCAAGCAGGTTGAGGAGGGTATCTCGGAAAACCAGCGCCAGTTTTTTCTGCGTGAACAGCTCAAGGAGATCCAGAAAGAGCTGGGCATCACCAAGGATGACCGCACCGCCGATCTGGAAAAATTCCGGGAGCGTCTCAAACAGTTGACCCTGACCGAAGAGGCCACCAACAAGATCAACGACGAGATGGAAAAGCTCGCCATCCTGGAGACAGGTTCCTCGGAATACAACGTCACCCGCAACTATGTGGACTGGCTGACCAGCCTGCCCTGGGGGGTCCATTCCAAGGACAAGTTGAACATCAAACGGGCCAGACGCATCCTGGATGAAGATCATGATGAGCTGAAAGATGTCAAGGAGCGTATCCTGGAATTTTTGGCCGTCGGCAAGCTGAAGGGCAAAATCGGTGGCTCCATCATTCTCCTGGTTGGCCCGCCCGGTGTGGGAAAGACTTCCATCGGTCGCTCTGTGGCGCGCGCCGTGGGACGACAGTTTTTCCGTTTTTCGGTGGGCGGCATGCGGGACGAGGCGGAAATCAAGGGTCATCGGCGGACCTACGTGGGCGCCATGCCCGGCAAGGTGGTCCAAGCGTTGCGCTACACCAAGGTGGCCAACCCTATTTTCATGCTGGATGAGGTGGACAAAATCGGCGCCAGTTATCATGGCGACCCGGCATCCGCTCTTCTGGAGGTGTTGGACCCTGAACAAAACACGGAGTTTCTCGATCACTACCTGGATGTGCGTTTTGATCTTTCCAAAATTTTATTTCTCTGCACGGCCAATCAGGTCGACACCATCCCCGCCGCTCTCTTGGATCGCATGGAGATCATTCGCCTCTCCGGATATATCACATCGGAAAAGCTGGTCATTGCCCGCAACCATCTGATTCCCAAACAGCTGGAAAAAAATGGTCTGAACAAAACCAAAAAGGGCGGGCTGCGTTTTTCAACCAACGCCGTGCGTACCATCATCGATGGGTATGCACGGGAAGCCGGTGTGCGCCATCTGGAGCAAAAGATCGGCGCCATTTCCAGGAAAGCCGCCCTGAAAATCCTGGAACATAACGCCAAAACGCCCATTTTTATCAAACAACGCGAGGTGGAAACATTTTTGGGCAAACCCAGCTTCCGGGATGAACTGCCCAGCAACGGCGTTGGCATCGTCACAGGTCTGGCCTGGACAGCCATGGGGGGTGCCACCCTGGATGTGGAGTCGGCACAAATTCGCACCACCAAGGCGGACTTTATCCTGACCGGCAATATGGGCGAGGTGATGAAAGAGTCGGCCCGCATCGCCTTCAGCCTGATCCAGGGACAGTGCAAATCCCTGGGTGGCAATCCAAAAATTTTGGCGGAAGGTTCCATCCATATCCATGTACCCGAGGGGGCCACCCCCAAGGATGGACCTTCGGCGGGCATCACCCTGGCCACATCCCTGCTCTCCCTGGCCCGCAACGAACCCGTCTCCCGACGGCTCGCCATGACCGGCGAGCTCACCCTGACCGGGCATGTCCTGCCCGTCGGTGGTATCCGGGAAAAGGTCATTGCCGCTCGACGTGTGGGCATTCGCGAGGTGATCCTGCCCAGCGCCTGCCGCAAGGATTATGAGGAGGTGCCAGAGCATATTCGTGAGGGGTTTACCGCGCACTTTGTCAAATCCTATGCAGAAGTGGCCAAATTGGTCTTTGGACATCAAAAAAATGCCGACGAATAACGCCTCTGCCAAAAATTTCCTTGTCGCACCAACAGGCAGTGGCTAGAATCCCGCTTTGCCGTGCGATTGCGCGGGCGTTGGGTGGTCGCGGGGTGGGTGTGGTTCATGTTTTGGGAGATTCAATCGTCATGTCTGGAATCCGGGTAGCGTTTTCTGCGTTCTGTTTGTGCTCTTTGAGCATGCTGAGTACGGGTGAGGCGGGCCCTGCCGCCCCTCCAGCCCCCGCGAAAGCAACCACTCCGGCACCCGCAAAAATAGATGCCGACTTTCAGAGTGAGATCAAGCTCTCCTGCGAAAAATATGCAAAGGAGGATCAGATTCCCCCCAAAGAGGTCAAGGAGTATGTCGCCCAGTGCATTCGCGACTTCAGCGAGGCCCAACCGACGGATGAGTTTCCCCCCTTTGAAAGCGAGGAGGGTATCCTCGGTGGGACGCCCACGGGTGGCTATAACCCCCTAGGAAAAAGCATGGAGATGGAAAAAGCCTATCCCATCGATCCACCTCCGGCTCCCAAACCTCCCGCTGCGGTCGCCCCTGCCGCACCACCGACTGGAGCGACGCCCCCACAGCCTGGCTCGGCTACCGTGCCCTCTGCCGGCGCCCCCGCTGCGGCACCCGCCAAACCTGCGACCGGTGCCGCCGCCAGCCCAGCCGCACCCTCTCCCCCTCATCCGGTGCCACCGGCCAGTGCTCCGGCTGCGGCCCCTGCCACAGGCGACAAGAAAGGCACCGCACCGTGATCAGTGGCGGCGAACACCTGCTCAGTGCGGTGGGCCTGTTGTGCCCTCCCTGTGCTTAACCGCCTGTTCATGAAGGCTCCGCTTTTGCAAACCACGCACCCGACGCGCATCTCCATCGAGCTGGTCCCCCGCGATGCCGAAACATTGCGGGAGGAGTTGCGTGTGGTGCGGGAGAGCTTTGCCTCGGTCAATGTCATCAATCTGCCCGACCTGCCCCGTTTTCCCCTGCGTTCCTGGGATGGGTGCGCCATTGCCAAAGCCTTTTTCCCGCACACCATCCCCCACATCCGCGCACTCGACATTCCCGTCGATGCGCCGCTGCTCCTTCCGGAACGGCTGCGCGCGCAGGGTATTGGGGAGATTTTGCTGGTTACGGGCGATCCTCCTGCCCATGGCCAGCCACCGGCCAACGCCAGCACTGTGTTGCAGGCCATTCGTCGCTTCAAGGAAGCCATGCCGGAGCTGCGGGTCTACGCTGCCCTGGACCCTTATCGCCAGGGATTCCAAAAAGAGTATGATTATTTGCAGCAAAAACTGGCTGCGGGCGCCGACGGTGTGTTCAGTCAGCCCTTCTTTGACCTGCGCCTGATGGAGATGCATGGGGAGATGCTGGCGGCCCTCTCCGCAACCATGCCCGTTTTTTTTGGCGTTTCCCCGGTGACTTCCGAAACCTCCCGCGCGTATTGGGAAAAACGCAACCAGGTACCCTTTCCGCGCCACTTTGAGCCCACCCTGGCCTGGAATCAAGCCTTTGCCCGCCAGGCCCTGGCGTTTGCACGCAGCACTCAAACCCACATCTATTTTATGCCCATACGCACCAACGTGGTGCATTACTTGGAAGGTATCCTCTCCTAAACAGATGTCAGAACCCTTTTTCCCTCTTTTTTTGCAGTTGTCCCGCCGTCCGTGCGTATTGATCGGTG
Source organism: Magnetococcales bacterium (assembly GCA_015229095.1). Lineage (GTDB taxonomy): Bacteria > Pseudomonadota > Magnetococcia > Magnetococcales > Magnetaquicoccaceae > Magnetaquicoccus. The sequence goes on from JADGCE010000073.1 coordinate 4,520, forward strand.
GTGGTGCCGTGGCGGTTGAAAAAGCCAACCGCTTACTGGCTGTGGGCGCCCACCTCACGGTCGTTGCCCCTCGTCTGATCGCCACACTGCAGACGCGAGTGACTGCGGGAGAGTTGCACTGGTTGCCGGAACACTTCCAGGAACATCATCTGGACAATGTCTGGTTTGCCATCAGTACCCTGACGGACAAGGCGGTCAACCAGCGCATCCATGCCGAGGCCAACCGCCGCCGTCTATTTTTGAATGTGGTGGACCAACCGGACTTTTGCACCTGTCATTGGCCAGCCACACTGGAACGCCCACCGGTCATGGTTGCTTTTTCGACCCGTGGAGAGAGTCCCGCTTTGGCCAGTTATCTGCGCCGCACCATGTCCAGGGTATTGCCTGAACAGCTGGGGGAACTGGCCCATTGGCTCTCCCACTGGCGACAACAACTCCAAACTGCGTTGCCCGCCGATCTGGAGAGCCGGGGGGATTTTTGGCGTGCTCTGTTTGAACAGGGCATGGCGGAGCGTTTTCTGGCAGGCGATGTGGTCGGCGCAGAAGAGATGATCCGCCGGGCCATACCCACCAAACAGCAACCGGACGATACCCTCAGAATGCACAGGGGTGAAAAGGATGAATGACCGGGTCAAGGCCTATCGAGAAAGGCAAAAAGCGGCAGGACTCTCTCAGGTCACCCTTTGGCTGGACGGCCCCACAGCCGCTTTGCTCAAACAAGCCACGGCCATCCAACAACGCCAACCGGGCGAAATTATCGCTGCGGCTCTGCACACATGGTGGGCTCATCAAGCACAAACGACGCCCAACCCGACCGCTGCCACAGAGAGAATGCCTCCTCTACCCGACACGGCAACCGACCCCGCTCTCTTGCGGGAGTGGGTTCGTCAACTGGTGCAGGAGGAGTTGGCAACAGCCACCTCCGGGGTGAGCGCGGCAGACGATCCATCCCCTCCGGAGAGCCAGGCATCTGCGCTGCCGGAACCACGGCAACCGGATGCGTCGCAGCACTCTGCACAGGAGCAGGAACCGCAGAATGAACCAGGCGAGGCGCAGAACGGTGCCTCTGACCCCGTACAGAATGGCGAACCAGACTCTGTACAGAGCGATGACCCCGACCCCGTACAGAATGGCGAACTAGACCCCGTACAGAATGGCGAACCAGACCCCACGCAGAACGACGAAGCTGACCCCACACAGGGCGGAGAAGTGGGCAATCCACGATATTACGAACAAGCCTTCCCGCATGGGGATAAATCCAACCCGGAAAATACCATAAAAACGAACCAAGAAGCCCATGAGGAGGCAGACAAGGCACAAAATTGCGTACTGAGCCCTGTCCAACACCACGAGGCGGATGTCGTTGGGCAGGCTGTCGCCGCAGAGAGAGAAGCCGCCACAGCGCCGACCGAAGTACCGGAACCCCACGACGCGCTCCCCCACCCTTCCCTGTACCGGTGGCCCATGACATTCTAATGGCAAGAGCGACGGGGGGTAATGGCCCATTCGCCGGGCTCTGCCCCCCTGGTATCAACCGATGGTACGCTGGAGTTGCCGCAAGTGACTTAACAGCCCCTTGAAATCGGCCGGGGGCTCCACCGCAAATTGCAGGCGTTCGCCGCTGCCGGGGTGGATAAAACCCAGTGTGGCGGCATGCAGGGCTTGCCGTTTGAAGGCCGTGAGGGTGGTTTTGACCGCTTCCGGCCACTTGTCAGGGGGGACAAAGGGGCGGCTGTAGACCGGATCCCCCAGCAGGGGGTAGCCTTGGTGCGCCATGTGAACCCGGATTTGATGGGTACGACCGGTCTGCAGGCGGCACGAAAGCAGGGAAAAGGGGGGAAACACCTCTTGCACCTGGTAATGGGTGATGGCGTGGCGCCCCTGGGCGACGACTGCCATTTTTTGACGCTCTTTGGGATGACGACCGATGGGGGCGTCAATCTTTCCCTGTGCGGGCTGAGGAACCCCTTTGACAATCGCCTGGTAGAGGCGGGCGATGCTGTGGGCTTTAAACTGTTCGGAGAGATGTTGGTGGATACGATCCTTTTTGGCGACCACCAACAAACCACTGGTATCCTTGTCCAAACGATGCACAATCCCCGGTCGTATCACCCCTCCGATCCCTGACAAACTGCCCTGGCAATGGTGCAACAAGGCGTTCACCAAAGTGCCGCCCTGGGCACTGGGCCCCACTCCGGGATGGACCACCATGCCCGCCGGTTTGTTCACCACCAACAGGTCTGCATCTTCAAACACAATCGCCAACTCAACGGCCTCGGCGACCACATCCAGGGGGACGGCGGCAGGAATGTGCAGCTCAAACAGCTCCCCGCCGCGCACTTTTTCATCCACGCCACAGACAGCGACCCGGGCGCTGCCGCCGCCGTCCGCTGCGGGACGGCGAAAGACCCGTCCGGCCGTAATCAAGCGCTGGATCATGGTCCGACTGAGGGAGGGATCCAACAAGGCCAGAGCTTTATCGACCCGTTCGCCGATCAGATCGGCCGAATCGTGAATCTGCAGATAGCGTTGACCAGAAGCGTCTGCCGGAGGAGGCTCATGCACGTTGGCCAAAACCCAAATAGTTAATGTTGGTATTCCGGCTCAGTTGGAAACGGTTGCTCAAGGGTTGATAGGTCATGCCCTGCAGATCCCGCAGGTGGATCTCCACCCGGCGCAAGTGTTGATCCAGTTCCGAAGGACGGATAAATTTCCCATAGGCATGGGTACCCCTGGGCAGCCAGCGCAGCAGATATTCCCCCCCGACGATGGCCGCCATCCAGGCCTGCACCGTTCTGTTGAGCGTGGCAAAGAAAAACAACCCCTGCGGTTTGAGCAACGCGGCACACTGGGCTATGAAGGCCTCCACGTCCGGTACATGTTCCAGCACCTCCATGGCGAGTACCACGTCAAAGCTGTGCGGACGTTGGGCAGCCAGTGCCTCGGCGGCCTGCACCCGATAGAGCACTTGAGAGCCACTCTCCTGTTGGTGGGCCTGGGCAGCCTTGATGATCGTCTCGGAGCGGTCGATCCCCACCACGCTGGCCCCCCGATGGTCCAACGCCTCGGACAAAATGCCGCCACCACAACCGATATCCACTATTTTCAGGCCACTTAAATCCCCCTGTTCACTGCCGGTCAGCTGCCTGCAAATATACCCGACCCGCAAAGGGTTGATTTGATGCAGCAACTTAAATTTTCCCTCCGGTTCCCACCATTCATGGGCAATGCGTTCAAATTTGGCGATCTCTTCTGCATCTACCGTGACCATGCTTTTCTCCCTGCAACCGTTGTAACCCGGACGTCACCCCTCTACCCCCACAGAATGCTTAGGCCCAATTCTTGCTTGTGTCAATCAGGGCACACATGGGTCTCTTTGGATGGACGACACCCATTGTACCACACCCTGTCATGGGTGGCTATGTGGTTGTAGGGTGGACCGAATTGCATACAGGCAAGGGAGGCTTTTGAGCAAATATGGTACGGCGAGAATTATTAAAAGCCCTGATTTTTTCTGCCAGCGGCTTGATACTGCCCGCCTCTGTTCTCTACGCGGGAGTGCCGGCTGTGGTGACCCGTATGCGCTTGACACCCGACCTGGATCACACGCGCGTTGTCTTTGACCTGGATAAAAAAATTCACTATTCTCTGCAACAATTGACGGAACCCGATCAGGTGGTGCTGGAGATGCCGGCGGTGCGTTGGGGAGTCGATCCAGCGGCACTGCGCATGGAAGATGCGCTGGTCAAAAAGGTGGAATTGAGCAATACACCCTCCCGAGGGGTACGGTTGGCTTTTCTCCTGAACCAGGCGGCCACGCCCCGCGCCACCTTCCTGCAGGCGGTCGACATGCAACCGCCCCGTCTGCTGCTCGATTTGCTGCGCAGGGATGCCCCGACCGAGGAGGAGGAGCCGGTTGCAACCCAGGCGGCTGCCAACAGCAAACAACGCTCAGCCGTTGTCGTGATCGATCCCGGTCATGGCGGAGAGGATCCCGGTGCCATCGGCGCCGGTGGCACCTATGAAAAAACCGTCACCCTGGAAGTGGCCCGCAAATTGGCGCGGGAACTGGGTGCGGCGGGTTACAAAGCCCATTTGACCCGCACGGATGACTATTTTGTCCCGCTGCGCAAGCGGGTCGCCATTGCTCGCCACCACGGGGCCGATCTGTTTGTCAGCCTGCACGCCGATGCGTTTCGGATACCCTCGGCCAGAGGGGCCTCTGTCTACTGTCTCTCTGAACGGGGCAAACCGGAGCCAGATCAGGCCCTGCGTTCGTTGGTGGAACGGGAAAACAGTGCCGATCTGATCGGCGGGGTGGATCTGGGACAGGTGGATGACCCGGAGTTGCGGGATATTTTGATGGATCTGTCGCAGCGCAACGCCCGCAACCAGGCCCTGGCCTATGGAAACAGCCTGCTCTCCTCCCTCAAAAAAAGCTCCTCCGTGCGTCTCCATTTTCGCGCCGTCAAGCAGGCCGGGTTTGCCGTATTGAAAGCACCGGATATTCCCTCCGTCCTGGTGGAGATGGCCTTTCTGTCCAATCGGGATGAAGAAAAACAGCTGCGCAAACAGGAATATCAAGATTCTCTGGTCAGGGCGCTGGCCCATGGCACCCAGGCGTTTTTCCGTTCCACCTCGCTGGCGTGACGCCGCAATCGGGCAGGAGGGGGCACCCTCACAAAACCCGCCTGCGGCCTCGAAGTCCGCACACGCTGCAGTGGCAGCGGTCGTTGTTGCCAGCATCCTTACAATCAACCCAACAGGAGGATCAACATGGGATTTTTTGACGACTTGAAAAACAAGGCCACGCAGATGCAGGCTTCTCTGGCACAGGAAATGAGCCGCTTCCGCAACCAGGCGTTGATGGAGGCGATTCTGGCAGGGTGTGCCCTGGTGGCCGCTGCCGATGGCAGCATCAGCAGGGCTGAAAAGGAAAAAATGCTCGGTTTTACCCGCAATTCGGAAGCACTCAAGCACTATGACCAAAATGCCATCGTCGATACCTTCCAAAAATTTGTGGGCAAACTGGAATTTGATTTTGCCATCGGTCGGATCGAGGCATTACGGGTGATCAGCGGCATCAAAAAGCCGGAAGAGGCCCGTCTGTTGGTGCGGGTCTGTTGTGCCATCGGGAGTGCCGATGGACAATTCGGCACAGACGAACGCCAGGTGGTGCGCGAAATCTGCCAAGAACTGGGGCTGAATCCCGGCGAATTTGATCTGTAATGTAACACCTGCATGATTCCTGCGCTGTGCGTGCGGACCACCAGGAATACCCGATCCCTGGAAACATCGACGACCTTCGGATGGGAAGCATCTCCGGCGACCGCACGCTGCTTTGTCTCTTTAACACATCAACATGGGAGATCGAGTGTGAAAAAAATCGCGCTGTTGGCGCTGTTGGTAGGGTTGGCAACGGGTGCGATGGCTGGCAATGCCTTGGCCATCGGGGCCATCGCCATCGACGACCAAATCGGTGATGACGACCCGGCTTATGGTCTGGCCATTGGCGAAGATTCCAAAGAGGATGCCAGACGCATGGCTTTGAGATATTGCCGTGAGCAGGGGGGCACAAACTGTCGATATGTGGTTTGGTTTGAAACCTGTGGGGCTGTGGCCGTCTCCAAGCGGTATTACGGCTATGGCTATGGCAGCACCAAGGCCAAAGCCACTGGAGACGCGCTGGAGATGTGCGAGCGCAACAGTTGCAGAATTGTTGTGGCCGAGTGCGAATAGAACAGGTGCAGGCGGGCAACAAGGCACAGAGCGGTCTCTCCATGCCTCCGTTCGGGATTCTCCTCAGTCAACAATCCTGTGGGGAAAATCCCGAACGGGTGCGATTCACCGGCCAGGTTCAGAACTCTACCCCCTGTTCAACCAGGCCTGGAACCAACAGGGCAGTGGCAATACCGGCGATCATCAATATCGGGATGACCAGTACCAGAATCTTGATGGCAACGTGTGCCGGCGGGGTAATGGTGCCGTTGTTATACTTGCGTGCCCAGTTTTCCTGGCTGGTAAATGCAATGATGAATGTTTCAACCATGGCAACAAGAGAGGGAATGCCTGTCCAGCACAGCAGCAGGTAGACAACCCCTACCCAGGTCGGGCCCAGGTAAAAGCGGTGCCCGCCCATGCCTCCCAAAAAGAGGCAAAGCACGGTAGCGACCGTCTGGCCCTTTCTGACCGGTTGGACAGCGCTGGTTGGAACCCCGCAGTGGGGACAGGGCGAGACGGACTCGTTGAGTTCCTTGCCACAATGACGACAAAATACCATGCTCTTCTCCTAATGGGTTCCGTTTGATCTGCGCGGCCCACCCGCCCGACCGTCGTGCAATCCTACCAGAGAAAACCGGGCACTGCAAAAGAGAAAAAAGGGAGAAATTTTGCCTGATGTACAACGCTTGCCATCCCTTTGGGCGCAGGCAGTTCCTGCGCAGTATGACGGCGTTGGCGGCCCTTGTGGCCACGCCAACAGTGCGCATGGCCGAGGCCGTCACCCTGGAACCCACACTCTCTCCGTTTGCATTGGGTGTTGCCAGCGGTTCCCCCAGCACCGATGGATTTGTCCTCTGGACGCGGTTGCTGGGGGATGAAATACCGGCAGAGCAGGCGGTGCGCGTCGATTGGGAACTCTTTGATCCAGCCTCACCGGGAGAACGTGTCGCCACCGGTCAGGCGGTGGCAGTGCCCGAATTGGGCCACTCGGTCCACGTGGAGGTGACAGGCCTGACGGCAGACCGCTGGTATGGCTATCGCTTTCGCGTCGGTGCCGCCCTCAGTCGCAGCGGGCGCGCCCGCACGTTGCCCGCCGCCACAGCGTTGCCTCCCCGGTTGCGCTTCGCCTATGCCTCTTGCCAAAACTGGGAGGGTGGATATTACGGGGCCTATCGCCACATGGCTGCAGAAAAGTTGGATCTGCTGCTCTTTGTGGGGGATTATATCTACGAAGCTGCTTCCAGCCCGGATCCCAAGGCCGTGCGCCGCCACCAGCTGCCAGCCGCCCACACCCTGCAGGCGTTTCGTGCCCGCTACGCCCTGTACAAAAGCGATCCTCTCCTGCAAGCCATGCATGCCCAGTGCCCCTGGCTGGTCATCTGGGACGATCACGAAGTGGAGAACGACTATGCCGGTCGCCACTCGATTTACAACACGGACAATTTTTTGTCGCGCCGTGCGGCGGGCTATCAGGCCTTTTATGAGCATATGCCCTTGCGAGCCTCCACCCTGATGGCCGGCGTGGAGGGGCTGCAACAGGGCGCAGAGCTGCGTATCTATGACAGCGTGGCGTTTGGCCAGTTGGCCGCATTTCACCTGCTGGACTGTCGCCAATACCGGGATGCCCCCCTGTGTCCCGACCAGACGACTGCCCAACACACCACCGGGTGCATGGCAGCGGACAGGGCGCGCAGCATGCTGGGCGCGCAGCAAGAGCAATGGCTGGCTGAGCGTCTGCAACAGAGTGCGCAACGGGGCATCCGCTGGAATGTGCTGGCGAGTCAGAGCCGTGTGACACCGGCCAACTATCCCGACGGTGCGGGCAACAAGGTGACCGTCGACCGCTGGGATGGATATCCAGAGGCCCGCTCCAGGCTCTTGCAGACCATTGCGCACCACAAGCCACGCAACCCCTTGATCATCGGTGGTGACATCCATCAAAACTGGGTGGCGCGTGTCCACCAAAACCCCTATGACATACGGTCGCCCGTGATTGCCAGTGAGTTTATCGGCACCAGTATCTCGTCGCGCATGGGGCGCGCGCAGGCAACAGCCGACCGCCACGCAGCCCGAAATCCCCACTGTTTGTTATCCAACACGGAAAAGCGGGGTTATGGCGTTGTGGAGTTGACGCCCGCACAGGCGGAGGTCACGTTACGGGTGTTGGACACTGTGCGTGATGAAGATTCCCCAGTGGGAACATTGGCCCGTTTTGTGGTGGAAGATGGCAAACCGTTGCGCCCTGCCCCATGACGGGTACTACGGGTGAGGGGAAGAGAGTGCCTCTGTTGCCTCGGCAGCCGCACCGGTCCGGGAACCTGGGCCAAGCCCGGCCAAAGGGTCGCCCAAATCGGCAAAGTGACTGGCCACATAGGGATCCCGCAAAAAGTTTTCCCACTGATATCGAAACCCCTGCCAACTGGCGCCATCTGCTCCCGGCCCGCACAACAAACGGGTGGTATAGCCGATATGCCACAACAAGTTGCCGACCTCCTGCCGGGAAAGCAGCCCGACGGCATAACCGCTCTGGGCAAGACGGCCTACGATCATATCGCCGTGTCGCAAAAAGCTGTACCCCATTTTTGTCAGCACCGACTGGCGGGTAAGCAAAAAATAGGGCACCAACGCCCGGTTATCGTCGGGTTTGGGATGACGTTTATGAGAAAGTTCCCGCCAAAGATCGGCAATCTTTTTGCTCCTGGAACGAAAGGGGGTTATCTCCCGGATACAGGTGCCCACAATATCCAACTCCTCCCGCGTCATGTAAGCGAACAGATCTTCATCCCAGCCCATCTTCAGAAAGATGGTATCGCTGTGCAAAATCCCCACCAGATCATGACTGGCCGCTGCCCATCCGACATCGATAGCCTCCCACTGAGCGGCGCTGCCCGATCGGGAAGAAGAACAATGGAGCACGCGCAGATCAGGAAATTCCGCAAACAGGGCCAGATCGGCTGCCGTGGGTTCCGGGTCATGGTGAACCAACAGCACTTCGACAACACCCGTGCAAAATTTTTGCAACGCACGCAAAGCAAAGCGGGTAATGGTGGGTGTGCGATGATAGGGCATGATCAAACTGTACGAAAGCGACATGATTTCACCTCAACTCAACAGGGCCCACAGAGGAACCCGTATCAGCCATGACACAAAACAGTGTCTGTTCCGTGCGCGCATGATGCCATTCCAGCAGGCGACAGGGAAGGAATTCCTTTTTTGTTTGCCT
>JADGCE010000074.1 GCA_015229095.1 Magnetococcales bacterium
GGGATATAAATGGATGAACGACCTTTGAGATGGGGTGGAACCCCTGAGTACCATCTGCCAACGTGCGACAGCGGCACTTCGGGATAAACACCACATGATATTTGCTCTCCCACCTGGAGTGGTTTAGACTTTCTATTTAACTCATCAGTATCCTCCTTGTCGTGATGCTTTGGCGGTTCACAGCATAGGAGGATACTGGTTGACTCCCGCAAATATCAAACTTCTGCTGTCACCCCGGCAGAGCCGGGGGGTTACCCATTGTTATTAGGTCATTGCACAGGCACGCGTTTACAGAGTGTCCCTTGTGCAGCTCCTCAAAAATCGATATCAAAATGAACCGTATCCCCGTCAAATCGGGTCTGCACGGCTAGGCCGCATTTTTTTATGATCTCCTGCATGGGACGGTTGTCCATCAAGGTTTCAGCGGTCAGACCGGCCAGCCCCACACTGCGGGCCACCCCCGCCAGATGGCGCATCATGAAGGTGCCGATCCCTTGCCCCTGCCACTTGTCCCGCACCAGAAAGGCCACCTCCGCCCGGTTGAGGGTTGCATTCACATTGTAACCACCTATGGCCACCACCTGCTCATTCTGACCATCAAACAGGACACCTACCACCACCACATCCCGTCGCTGATCGATAAAGGTGAAATTTTTCATGCGGTTCAAAGGAAACCGCTTGACATGCCTCATGAATCGACGATAAACCGTCCCCTCGGAAAGGGAGTAGAGCATGCTCTTGATCGCTTTCCAGTCGGTGGGACGGGAGGAACGAAAGGTGATCATGCGCCCACTCTCCAGCAACAGGGAGGTGCGCAACTCCCGGCTTCCTACCCAGATCTGGCCATCCAGTTCGCCGATTTCCGGGCGCACATAGCCCAGTTTGACCGCCCGCTTCAGCAAACGCACCCGAAAATCCGGATGGGCAATGCCGATCAGGGCCAGGGCCCGCTCCTGGATGGTTTTGCCGAACAAATAGGCCGCTCCATATTCGCTGACCACATAATGTACCATCCCCCGATTCAAGACCACCCCGGCACCCATGGTCAGACAGGGAACAATACGCGACACCCTCCCCTTGCGGGCCGTGCTGGGCAGAGCGATGATAGCCCGCCCCTCTGCAGCGAGGGAGGCACCCATGTTAAAATCGACCACGCCGCCCATTCCTGAATAAAACCGGGAGCCCAGAGAGTCCGCACAAACCTGGCCCGTCAAATCCACCTGCAGGGCCCCGTTGATGGAAACCATCCGCTGCTGCCGGGCGATGGTACGTAAATCGTTGACATATTCGGTACGGCGAAAGGAAAAGAGAGGGTTTTCCCGTACCGCATCGTACAACCGCCGACTCCCCAGGGCAAAACTGGTGACCACCACCCCTTCGTCCAGAGATTTATGCTGGCCGGTCACCGCCCCCGAGGCCAGCAAATCCAGAATGCTGTCGGAGATCATCTCGGTATGAATGCCCAGATTTTTTTTGCCGTCCAGATGGCGGATCACTGACTGGGCCACCCGACCGATGCCCATTTGCAGGGTGGCACCATCGGGTATCAGGGCGGCCAGATGGCGACCGATGCGCGTCATTGTCTCATCCGCCGGGGGAAGGAACATTTCTGGCAGGGGCTCCTCCACCGGGACCAGCAGATCCAGTTCCCAGACGGATAGCGAAGAGTCCCCGTAGGTTCTGGGGAGACAGGGGTTGACCTGGGCCAGCACCAGCCGGGCATGTTCGGTGGCACAACGCACCACATCCACCGCCACCCCCAGATTGACCGTGCCTTCCGTATCGGGAGGGGTCACCTGGATCATCGCCACATCCAGGGGGAGTTGGCCGCTGGCAAACAGTCGGGGAATGTCCGAAAGATGGATGGGGGTATAGTCCGCCTGACCCGCCTGCAGCAGCGGGCGTACGGTATCCCAGACAAAGAAAGTATTGAGCGTGAAAGTTTCCGCCACCTCCCGCAAGGCCAACGGAGAGTCGCCCGCCATGAACAGGGTGATGATTTCAATATCCGCCAGGCGGGCATGATCGTTCAGCAGTGCCCGCACCAGGGTTTGTGGCACCCCGGCCCCGGTGGCCAAAAAGACCCGTTGTCCCGGTTGAATGCGCCCTATCGCTGCCTTGACCTGCTGAACCCTTCCGGCATAACGGCTCTCCCATTGCTGGTCCGGGGGAGCGGCCAGACGGCTCATGGCCGATTCTCCTGCAGGTCGAGTTGAATGGTACACTCCGTGGCCACCGGAGGCAAACCGGCCCGACGCACCATCAGGGGGTTGATCTGGATGCGGTTGATTTCGGGAAAATCCATCGCCAGTTGACCGATCCGTTGCAGCAGCTCCGCCACCCCCTGCAATTCGTCATGATTCAGAGCGTCGTGCAGGTCATGCAGGGGGTGTTGGTAACAGCCGCTCCGCAACATGGCCAGAGCCTCCTCCCCGGTGATGGGGGCCAGTTGGCAGGCGGCATCCTCCAGGGAGGGGGAATGGGCACGACCGGCATGCAGCAAAGGACCGAATTGCCGGTCCCGTTGCATGCCCATCAGCAGATGACGACCATGGGAGAGCACCTTTTCGACAAAGACCCCTTCCAGCCGTCCGCTCGGCAAGCGGTTGGCAAAGCGCAAGGTCAGCAGGTCAAATCCATCTCGGAGGGCCTGGGGGCTGGCCATGTTGACATGGCGGATCTCCATGTCATGGACCCGATGGAGATCCGGGGAGAGGAGGTGCAGGGCGATGGGATAGCCGACCCGTTCGGCAATCTCCAGTGCCTCGTTGACGGTGCCGGCTGCATCTCCTTCGGGAATGGCAATGCCATAGGCATGCAGGATTCCCTTGGACTCCAGATCGGGAAGCTGATGCATGCCCAGGGCACTGCACCGCTGGATCAATCGCCGCACCCGACCCTGGTTGACAGAAAACGCGGGGATCACCCGTGGGGGGCGTCGTCGCCACTGGCTGTAGCGGTCGAGGGTGACCAGGGCGATGACAGCCCGCTCCGGGGTGGGATAACAGGGGAGGGCCATGCGATCCAGCGCCGCCACAGCGGGCTGCATGGGATCTCCCCCCATCAGGACGGTCAGCAGGGGTTTTTGATCGGTGCGCGACCGATGCAGGGTGGAGACAAGCTCCAGAGGGGTGGTCAGGGGATGGGGGGCGAGCACCACCAGCAGGGCATCCACTCCGTCGTCCCGTGCGACCGTTTCCACAGCAGCCAGGAGCTGTTCTGGCCGGGCAGCACCGCCCAGATCCAGGGGGCCATGCAAAGAGCTGCCTGGGGCCAGTTGGGGTTGCAGCGTGGCAATCAGGGGGGCGGCGAGAGCTGCGTGGCGCAACCCCTGCTGATCCAGCATGTCGGCGGTCAATGTGCCGGGACCACTGCCGTTGGTGATGATAGCCACCCGGTTGTTGCCGGGCAAAGGGGAACGGGCCAGGGCCAGAACGGCATCCAGCCACTCCTGGAAATAGGTCGTCTGAAGCATGCCCGTCCGATCACAGGCGGCATGAAAGAGGGTCGGGGAGTGCATCCGGTAACCCGCCTGGTGGGTTGCGGGGCGTTCATACCACGCGCTGCCACCCCCCAACAGCATGACCACCGGTTTGCTTTGGGAGGCCTCGGTGGCCGCCTTGAGAAAAGCCCTCCCTTCGCTGATCCACTCCAGATGGCAGGCGATCACCTGGGTATCCGGGTCATGGGCGAGATGGGACATGCATTGGGCATCGGTGACACCCGCCTGATTGCCCAGGCTGATCATTTTTGCCATGCCCAGCTGGCGGGATGCCAGCCACTCCATGGCGGCGGCACAGAGTGTCCCGGAGCGGGAGAGGAGGGAGACCCCGCCGATCGGCGGGAGGGTGCGGGTCAGAGAGGCATTCACCCCCTGTTGACGGTGGATGATTCCCAAGGAATTGGGGCCCAGCAGGGCGACACCCCGCTCCTGACAGAGTTGGCCCAGGGCACGCTCCCAGGCCGCACCCTCTTCGTCGCGATCACTGAAGCCGTCGCTGATCACCAGAATGGCGGCACAGTTGCGGGCCACGGCCTGTTTGGCCTGCGCCAGCACCTGGGAGGCGGGGAGTGCCAGCACCACCAACTCCACTCCCCGTGGACAGGCGGCCAGATTCGGACGGAGCGGCTCTCCCAGCAGCTCACCGCCATGGGGATTGACGAGATGGATCGCACCGGCAAAGCCACCAGACAGGGCGTTTTGCAGCAGGAGGTGCCCCAGCTTTTCCGGGTGGCGCGAAACACCCACAATGGCCATGGAGCGGGGTGAAAAAAGGGGAGAGAGGAGATCGGCGTGGTGGCTCATCCGAAGGTGTTTCCCAGTCGATCATCATGGATGATTGGCCAAGACGGCGCAGATGGAAACCCTCCGCATTGGCCTGAATGCGCCGTCAAGAAAACAAAAAAACCAGTTGTCAAACCGGATCCATATGCAGTGCCACATGTTTGACATCAGGAACCCCCTGCAGTATGGCCTGGATATCTTCATCCAGGTCATGGCTGGCCTGCAGCCCCAGTTGTCGATTCACATTCACGTGGACGGCGATATGGATGTCCGACCCCACATAATGAATGCGCAATTCGTGAAAGTTGCGAATGCGATTCTGTTTCTTCAAAAGGTTCAGTTTGGCGCGGATGATGCGGACGATGGATGGATCCGGAACCGCTCCCAGCAACTTTTCAATGTTTGCCCTGCCCAGGGAAAAGCCGGTGTGGGCGATCCATGCGGCAATAAACAGGGCAGCCACGCCATCGAGCCACGGCAGACCGATATCGACTCCCACCACCCCCACCATGGCCATCAGGCTGATCAGCACATCCATTTTGGCGTCCATGGCGGCAGCAATCATGGCGGGGCTGCGGTGATGGCGTCCCATATGGTCTGCCACCACCCAGATCACACTTTTGGTCAAAATCACAGCGGCCAGCACGATGAGCGGCGCCACGCCTGGCAGAGGCTCCCCACCATCCACCAATCGCCCGACGGCTTCCCGGAAAACCTGGGCGGCCAGGACGCAGGTAAGCACGGCAACGGTAAAGGCAGCCAATGGCTCGGTACGACCATGGCCAAAGTGGTGTTCAACATCCGGCGACTTGGCAGTCTCCCGCACCGCGAGCAGAATGATGGCTGATGTCACCACATCCGTCAACGAGTTCCCGGCGTCCGAAAGAACCGCCAGTGAGTTGTAGGCAAGCCCAACGGCAACTTTGGCCAGAAAAAGCAGAGCATTCAGAAAGATTAATACCCCGGCTGCCTGCATGCTGGCTGAAAAGAGGGGTTGGCGGTGGAAAACAGAATGGGCGTGTGTCATGGCGAGTGCACCAAACCACCCGCTACGCGGGCGCCTTCCTCTGCCAACCTACGGTAGAGAAACGGACTGTGGGCATAATCGGGCTTGTGCATTTCGGCAGATTGGTAGTCCTCCTCCAACTCTTCCACGACATGGCTGATTGCGTGGCGAAGATTCGAAAAAAAATCATCTTTTGAGGCTATTCCCATGTCGTGCAGGGCGGTTTCAATCTCTTCCATGCGCAGCTTGCGCAGATCATAGATAACCGACACCAGTCCGGCGTCAGGCTCACATGTTACCGACGATACACCGGGCAAACCTGACAGCCGGACTCGTACCGACTGAACGGCCTCGCCCTCTGCCAGATGCTTCATGTGCAAGGTATGAGAGACCAGATAAGGTGTATGCGGATGGTAGCGAAAGCAAGACATGGAACACCTCCTGAGAATTGCAATAAATAACGAAAAATGTCGACTGAACGGGAGTGGTTTCCTGGTCATCCGTTTGACAAGGGACTACCGTCACCTTCTTCTTCTCCTTTTCCTTTGTGTGTGCGGGCACCACGATCCTGGTCCAGCAGTTTCGATTAATTATTTTCTTTTTTTGCTTATATTGCAATAAAAATCCGCAAAACTCGCACAAAAAAATGTTCCAGGTGCGGGAAGAGCACGGAACCCCTGCCTGTTGGGTGCCGCGCCACTCCTGACGATACGGTCAACGGGCCTCCCGCCGCTTGGTATGTTATGATGAGACTTATCCTCACATCGAAGGCACAGTCGCCAACCTGTCTTGCCCCCTGCTGTCCCGGCTTAAGTGGGAGGCCTCACAGGAAGAGTCACGGTTGCGTGTGCGCTCATAGTATTCCGGCGGTGCCACGCCTCGGAAGAGGCGGGTTAAAGCAATGTATGTGCCGAATACCCTCCAAATCCTCCGGCGGCTTGACAAAATTAATATTGCAATATAGGAAAAAATAGAAAATAATCTAAGTCGGTGTTGACAGCACGGGCGCGCCCGACCGGCTTGCCCCAGCGTACACGGGGGGGGGAAGAGTGGCATAACCGGCGCGTGGGTCTTGACGTACACGAGATCATTGTCCTCTTTGGCCATTTGGATCGGGAGTTGCGGTAATGTCACACATGAAAACCACGACCGCAACAGCGGCGCCCCGAACGGACGAAGCCGTCTGCAAAAAACCGGAACCGGGAGCATGGAGTCGACGCACGTTCCTGCGCGGCGGTGCGGCATGGGCTGCGGGGGCCGCCCTCGGTCGGGCCCCCTTCATCCACGCCGGGGAAGAGGTCACACTGCGCGTCCTGGGTACCCATGTGACTCTGCGCGAAGAGATCCGTCGCCAGGCGGAGCGGGATTTGGGGCTGCGCATTGTTTTTGAACCGGGAGGGGATGCACGTGTGCTGCAAAAAGCCTCTTCCCGTCCCGGCAGCTTTGACATCTACGAACAGTGGAGCAACAGCATCCACATCCTTTGGCGTGCCGGTGCCATCCAGCCCATTGATCCCTCCCGCATTACCCTCTGGCATGAGGTCAACGACCTGACCAAAACCGGTCGGCTGACCCCCGATGCCAACCTTGGCCTGGGTGATGCCCCCTACCGACTGCTCTACGTGCAGCCCGACGGTACTTTGGGATCCGCTGCCAGCAACGGCATCAGCTTTCTGCCCTACGTCCACAATGTGGACTCCTTTGGCTATGACACCCGCACCGTGCCACGGGGTGAACCCTATGTTACAGAAAGCTGGAGCTGGCTGCTGGATGAACGCTGGCATGGGCGCGTGGCCATGATCAACGATCCCACCATCGGCATTTTTGATGCCGCCCTGGCCGCTCAGGCAGCGGGATACATGGTGTTCCAAAACATAGGCAACATTACCAGGGCGGAAATGGAGCAACTGTTCGCCATGCTCATCGAAATGAAACAGGATGGCCATTTTGCGGGCTTTTGGAACTCGGTGCCGGAATCGGTGGACTACATTGGCAGCGGACGAGCGGCCATCGCCAGCATGTTTTCACCCGGTGCCACGGCATTGAACGAGCGAGGGATCCCCGTGGTCTATGCCGCTCCCCGGGAGGGTTATCGCGCCTGGCATGGAGTCATGTGTCTGTCGTCCCGGACGACAGGAGGGGTACGGGATGCGGCCTATGCCTTCATGAACTGGTGGTTGTCGGGTTGGCCGGGCGCCTATGTGGCGCGCCAGGGATATTATATCTCCATTCCGGAGCGTGCGCGCGCCCACATGACGCCCGCCGAATGGGATTATTGGTATGAAGGCAAGCGCGCTGCGTTTGACCTGCGCGGCCCGGAGGGAAATATCGCGGTCAAGGCCGGTGAAGTGCGCAATGGGGGCTCCTACTGGGAACGATTCAGCCGTGTGGCCGTCTGGAACACGGTGATGGATACCTACGAGTACAGCCTGCCACGCTGGAACGAACTTTTGCTCTCGTGAGGCGGCATGTCTTTCTTCTCCTCCCTCAGCATCGGCGGTCGCGTTGCCATGGGCTTCTCCCTGGTACTGCTGATTCTGGTGGTCCAGGGTTGGATGGCCATGGCCGCCCTGCGTGACTCTGCGGCGCATTTCCACGCTTTCCAGCGTGCCAGTGCCACGACCAGCCTGATTCACGCCATGGAAAGCAATGTGCTGGAACTGCGGCGCAGCGTGCTGGCCTATACGGTTTCCGGTTATGAGGGGGTATTGTCCCGTATCCGGCGGGTGCAGGATGGGCTGCAAAAACAGTTCGAGCAGATTCGCCCCGGGCTGCAGGATCAACGGCGTCAAGATCTTCTGCAGCGTATGGAGAATCATTTTCTCTCCCATACCAAAAACTTTGCCGCCGCCCTGGAGGAGCACCGCCTGCGCGACCATCTGGTCGAGCATGAGGTGGAGAAGCCGGTACGGACCGCCAGCGGGGAGTTGGCTGCGCTGCTGGCACAGGCAACGGATAACGCACGCTATCGTTTTTCCGCCCATCTGGGGATAGCCCAGGAATACCTTTTGCTCTCCCATCGGGATGCACAAGCCTTTCAGAGCAGCCCGGATTCGGCTCTGGTGCGGGATGTCGAACAACATTTGCGTCTTTTCAACGAGGCTTGGCAAATTCTGACCGCGCTCTTTCCGGATGAGGTACGCGGGGAGCGGTTGCATGCCGTGCATGCCCAGGTGGCTCGTTTTGCAAGCGGGTTCCACAGTCTGGTGCGAGCCACCCGTGCCTATCTGTACATGGTGCATGTGGTCATGGCCGGGGAGGAGGTGGAATTTGCCCGGTTGACAGCGGAGCTGAAGGAGGCTACCCAGGCGGTTCAGAGCAGCCTGGACCGGCGCATGGACGAAACCATCACCACGGCCCAGCGCGATGCCCTGCTGTTTACCCTGACCGCCATTCTCCTGGGTGTGTTGTTGGCGTGGCACATCTCCCAGGGCATCTCGCGTCCCGTGGTGGCCATGACCCGTGCCCTGAGTGAGCTGGCGCAGGGACAAACAATCGCCGAGATTCCAGGCCGGGGCCGTCATGATGAGATTGGCTCCATGGCCAAGGCGGCCGATGTTTTCAAGCAAAAAGCCGACGCACTGGAGCATGCCAGCCGTTACAAGTCCGAATTTTTGGCCAACATGTCCCACGAACTGCGCACCCCGCTGAACAGCCTGCTGATTCTCTCCAAACTCCTGGCCGGCAATCAGGAAGGCAACTTGAGCGATGACCAGGTGGAGTCGGCGCAGATCATTCACGAAAGTGGCTCGGATCTGCTCTCCATGATCAACGATATATTGGATCTGTCCAAAGTGGAGGCTGGGCGCATGGAGGTGGTGGCAGAACCCCTGGAGGTGGATCGTTTCCTGGAGGGGATTTATCGTCAGTTTCATCACATGGCTGAAGCGCGTCATTTGGATCTGCGCATCAAAAAGGATCATCGGGCGCCCCACACCCTGACGACCGACTGGGGAAAAGTGGAGCAGATTGTGCGCAATTTATTGTCCAATGCCTTGAAATTCACCGAAACAGGGGGTGTGGAGATCCGGGTCGGGCGTCCCGTTCGGAAGGTCACCTTTGTCAATCGGGATCTGAATGAGCAGGCGGTCGTGGCCCTGGCCGTCACGGATACGGGTATCGGCATCCCAAAGGACAAGCAGGATTTGATCTTCGATGCCTTCCGTCAGGTGGATGGCACGGCCAGCCGCAAATATGGTGGCACCGGGTTGGGACTCTCCATCTCCCGCAAATTTGCCCAGCTGCTGGGTGGTGAACTCCAGGTGGAGAGCGATAGGGGAGAGGGGAGCACCTTTACCCTCTATCTGCCGGAACGGTTTCCCTGGACCGACACGGTGGTGGGTCACTCTCCTATCCATGCAACCCCTGCGGATGACAAAGCGGCAGGTGCGGAGCGTGCCGATTTTTGTGCGCCCGACGCCACGGTGCTGGTGGTGGATGATGATGCCCGCAACAGCCAAGCCATTGGCAAGCTCCTGCAGGGAAGGGTGTATCGGGTGCTGACCGCCGACCATGGTGCGGAGGCCCTGCGCCTGCTGGAGGCGTGTCAGCCGATCGATCTGGTGCTGATGGATATCATGATGCCGGTCATGGATGGTTACCAGGCCATCCAGGAGATCCGGCGACAGAGGCGTTTTTTCCAGTTGCCCATCATCGCTCTCACGGCCAAAACCATGCCCGGTGATCGGCAACGCTGCCTGGAGGTGGGGGCCAACGATTATCTTTCCAAGCCGGTGCGCATTGAGCAACTGTTCGACACGATGCAGGAGCTTCTCATTGGTCGGTCGCAGGATGGCGACAGGGAGCGGCTCGATCATACCCTCCCACCCGCTGCTCCGGCAGAACCCGTGCAGGCGTTGCCTGTGGGGAGGGAGGGCGGGTCACTGACCGTGCTGGTGGTGGATGATGACATGCGTACCGTCTTTTCGATTGCCAAAGAGTTGCAGACACGGATAGCCACCGTTTTGCTCGCCTATGACGGGGTGAAAGCCCTCAGGGAGCTGGAACTGCACCCCGAGGTGGATGCCGTCCTGATAGACATGCGCATGCCCAACCTGGATGGATATGCCACCATGCGCAGAATTCGGGAGGAGAGCCGCTTTCACCATGTTGCGCTGTTGGCCGTGACCGCTTGCGCCATGCCCGGAGATGAGGAAAAATGCCGGGAGGCGGGGGCGGACGGTTATCTGGCCAAACCGGCCTCCATAGAGATGATTTGGTCCCGATTGACGGAGGTGCTCTCCGTGCGCGCCGGCAGAACGGACAAGGAGCTGATTGCATGAACCATGGGGCTGACACCATCCTGATCGTGGACGATCATCCGGCCAATCTGCTGGCCATGCGGAAGCAGCTTGCTTCCCTGCCGGTTCAGGTGGTGGAGGCGGATTCCGGCTTCCAGGCTCTGGAACGTGTGCTGGATCATGACTTTGCCCTGATCCTCCTGGATGTGGATATGCCGGGCATGGATGGTTTTGAGGTGGCGGAGAGCCTCCGCCAGGTCAAGCGCACCGCCCACATTCCCATCGTCCTTCTCACGGCCGCTTTCAAGGATTGGCATCATCGTCTGCAGGGCTATGAGTCTGGTGCCGTGGACTATCTGGAAAAACCCTTTGATGAGCGGATTCTCCTTGCAAAGGTGCAGGTTTTCCTGGATCTGCACCAGATGCGCCGGAGCCTGCAACAAAGTGAAGCCAAATATCGCGCCATGGTGGACAATGTAGGGGTGGGCATCGTGCGTGTGAGTCTGCAGGACGCCATTCTGGAGAGCAATGCGGCCTTTGCCGACATGTTGGGCTATACCGCCCAGGAGTTGACGGGGCGCACCATCGCCCAAGTGACCCACCCGGACGACATGTCAAAAAATACCGAGTTGCTGGGTGCGTTGCTTGCCGGTCTTATCCCATCCTTTCATATGGAAAAACGCTATATTGCCAAGAACGGGGCCTGCATCTGGGGCAGTCTGCGGGTCACCCTGATTCCCGGAACGGCATCAGAACCGGCGTTTTACTTGGCCTCCATTGAAAATATCACCGTGCGCAAGCAGCAGGAGTTGCAACTGCGCCAACTCTCTCAGGCGGTGGAGCAGAGCCCGGTCTCCGTTGTGATCACCGATCTGGAAGGGAATCTTCAATATGTCAATCCCCGTTTCTGCCAAGTAACCGGTTATACCCGGGAGGAGGCTCTGGGCCAGAATCCGCGTATTCTCAAGTCGGGCATGACCGACCCGGCTGAATATCAACACCTTTGGCGACGGATCACCTCTGGCCAGACGTGGCACGGGGAGTTTGCCAACAAACGGAAGGATGGTACCCTCTATTGGGAAAATGCCAACATCTCGCCCATCCTGGATGCCGCAGGCAACATCACCCATTTTTTGGGTGTGAAAGAAGATATCAGCCAGCGCAAACTGGCCGAGAAGGCTTTGCACCAGAGTGAGTTGCGTTTGCGCATGCTGGCTGAGCAGGCCCAGGATTTGATCTATCGCTACCGGTTTGACCCGCCCGGCTTTGAATATGTCAGCCCATCGGCCACCAAGCTGACCGGCTACACCCCGGAGGAACATTATGCGGATCCCCAACTGGGCATGAAATTGATCCATCCGGAGGATCGTCACCTGTTGGAACGGACTGAGGAGAGTTTTGCCCAGCCGCTGGTGTTGCGTTGGGTACGCAAGGATCAAACCCTGCTCTGGACCGAACAGCGCAACACCCCATCCTTTGACGATCAGGGTCGACTGGTGGCGATCGACGGCATTGCCCGGGATATCAGCCAACGCAAGCTGGCCGAAGAGGAGCTGCAGGTTGCCCATCGGGAGCTGCAGGCCAGCGAGGAGCGGCTGCGCTCCGTGCTGGATAACACCCTGGCCGTGGTGTTCATCAAAGATCTGCAGGGTCGCTATCTCTTCATCAATCGTCGCTATGAGGCATTGTTCCATGTTTCCAAAAGCGACATTGTCGGCAAGAGCGACTATGACATTTTTCCCCCGGCGGCAGCGGCGGCTTTTCAGGCCAACGACCGTTTGGCCCTGGCCAGTGCGACCCCCATCCAGACCGATGAAGTCGTCCCCCACGACGATGGGCTGCACACCTATATTGCCGTCAAATTTCCATTGCGGAATGCCAGCGGTCATCCTTACGCGGTATGCGGCATCGCCACAGACATTACAGAGCGCAAGCGCGACGAAGTCGCGTTGCTCGCAGCCAAAGCCGCCGCCGAGGCGGCCTGTCGCTATTCCCGGAGTCTGATTGAAGCAAGCCTGGATCCGTTGGTGACGATCAGCGCGTCGGGCCAGATTACCGATGTCAACAGGGCCACGGAACATGTCACCGGCCTGGGGCGGGAGAAGTTGATCGGCAGTGATTTTGCCGACTATTTTACCGAACCCGAACAGGCACGTGCAGGCTATCAACGGGCATTTGCGCAAGGCTTTGTAACGGACTACCCCCTGGCGATCCGCCATCTCTCCGGCAGGGTGACCGATGTGCTCTACAATGCCACGGTGTACCGTGGCAGCAGCGGCGAAGTGCTTGGCGTGTTTGCGGCCGCACGGGATATTACCGAGCGCAAGCGTGCCGAAGCCGGGCGCACCGAGATGGAAAAGGAATTGCGCCAACTGGAGTGGCTGCTCAAACCCAGGGCGTTTGTCCGGGGCTCCTTTGAGCCCGTCTATGGGGATATCACCCGTTTCAATACCAACCGTACCATCCTTTCTGCCCTGGGCACAGAGACTCTTTCCAGCATTCTCAGTGAATTCATGGGTATGCTGGGCACCTCATCCGCTGTGTACGAGGCCAATGGAGACTATGCAGCCGGCATTTTTTCGTCCGGATGGTGCCAGCTGTTGGATAATGCTTCTTACAAGCGGTGTGGAACCGAAGATGCGGCCCAGGCATTGGGCAGCGGTCAGTGGCTGTGTCATGAATCCTGTTGGCGAGAGGCGACACAACCGGCGATTGCCAGCGGAGTGGCGAATGATATCCCATGCAAAGGAGGTATACGCCTCTATGCGGTTCCCATTCGTATTGGCGACCGGATCATTGGCGGGATCAATTTCGGCTATGGCTCTCCTCCCCATGCGATGGAAAAATTGACGGAGCTTGCGGAAACATTTTCAATGGCTCTTCTGGCGTTTAGTATGCGCCATGTCACGCTGGAACCGGCCTGAGGGC
>JADGCE010000075.1:0-5001 GCA_015229095.1 Magnetococcales bacterium
GGCTTCGCCCCGCACCCCACCAGGAGGGGATAATCCCCTCCTGGACCTCCCTAATAGTTTTATCAATTAACAATAATTTAGAATGTCAACAGGCCCCAGGCAAAAGACAAAAAAATTACTAAAAAAGAAGGGTGGGGGGTCTGGGGGGCGGTTCATCGCCCCCCAGGAATGGCTCGCAAGCCCCATCGTTTCAGCTGTTGGCACAACCGCCACCTGCTGCGGGTGCAAACGACTGTCCGCAGCCACAACTGCTGGCGGCATTGGGGTTTTTGATGACAAACTGGGAACCGTTGAGATCCTCCACATAATCCACTTCAATACCCCGAAGATAGTTCATGGATGTGGCGTCGATCAACAACTGGATGCCATCCTGTTCGATGACGGCATCTTCTGGATCCTGCTGTTCGTCGAAGGTAAAACCGTACTTGAAGCCGGAACAGCCGCCCCCGGAGACAAAGATGCGCAACTTCAAGTTGGGATTGTTCTCCTCTTTGAGGATGGTGTCCAACTTGTGGGCGGCAGAAGGTGTCAGGGTAACGGGCGCGGCATTCGGCATGTGGGCGGCATGCGCCGCCAAAGTGGCTGACATGGAATCGAGACTCCTTGGCGTGTAGAAAATGCGGGATAAAAAAACAGCTGGAAGCACTCTAGCACAGGTCGGGAGTCAGTGCACCATGGAAAAATTTTCTGTGCCCTTTCCCGGTGATATGATCGAAAAACGGGGCTGCTCATTCCAAATTTCGTTAATATGTTGACCGGAACCTGATGGCAGCCCGTGCGGAAAGGGTGTCGATTTTGTGCGTGACAACGGGACATGGATGCTGTTTTATTCTATTCTGTCATCGGTGGTTCCCCCTTTCAACCTGCAAGGATCAATCGGGATGTCCAAATTCAGTCAACTCGTGCGTGTTGTGATCGTCGGCCTGCTGGTGTTGTGCGTCGGCCACCCAGGGATGGGGATGCGCCTTTCCCATGCCGCCGAGCCCATCAAAATCGGTATGGCGGGCCCTTTTTCCGGCTCGGATGCCTCGTTTGGGGAGCAACTGTGGCGGGGAGCTGAACAGGCCGCTGCCGATATCAACAAGGCCGGTGGCTTGTTGCAACAGGGAGGCAAAGGGGGACGCCCCATCCAGTTGATCAAGGCTGACGATGCCTGTGAGCCCAAACAGGCCGCCGCCGTGGCCAGTCGCCTGGTGGATATGGAAAAGGTGGTGGCTGTGGTGGGCCACTTTTGCTCCTCCTCCACCATGCCCGCTTCGACCATCTACGCCGATGCCGGTGTGTTGATGATGACCCCTGGTTCCACCAATCCTGCCATCACCGAACGGCAACTCTCCACCGTTTTTCGCATGTGCGGGCGGGACGATCAGCAGGGGGTGGTGGGTGCCGATTTTGTGCTCAACCGGCTCAAGGCACGGCGGATCGCCGTGCTGCACGACAAGACAACCTATGGCCAGGGGTTGGCGGATGCCATGCGGGCCAGGCTGCGCAGCGCAGGCCATACCGAGGTGCTCTATGAAGGGTTGACCAGAGGCGAAAAAGATTTCAATGCCCTGGTGACCAAATTGAAGGGGGTGCAGAGCGACGCGGTCTATTTTGGCGGCTATCACAGCGAAGCGGGTCCGTTGGTGCGGCAGATGCGGGAGCAGGGGATGACGGCTCCGCTGATTTCCGGGGATGGCATCTTCTCCGAAGTGCTGGTGACTTCGGCGGGTGGGCCGGGCTTTGTCAAGGGGGTCTACATGACCTTTGGTGCCGACCCCCGCAAGATGCCTGCCGGCCAGGCATTGGTGGAGCTGTTCCGCAAAAATGGTTATGAGCCGGAGGGCTATACCCTCTACTCCTATGCCACCGTGCAGGCGATTGCCGCCGCCATCCAGGCCACCCAAAGCCTGGAGGGGGAAAAATTGGCCCAGTGGCTGCGTGGCCATGCCGTGGAGACCGTCATGGGCAGCAAATCCTGGGATGGCAAGGGGGATCTGCAAGTGTCGGATTATGTCATGTATCAGTGGGACGATAAGGGCAAATATCGGGAGGTGGAATAGGCGGAGCAGGGCGGCGCATGGATATCTATATCATCGGACAACAGTGGGTCAATGGCCTGGTGCTGGGTTCGACCTATGGCCTGATTGCCGTCGGCTATACCATGGTCTACGGCATTATCGGCATGATCAACTTTGCCCATGGTGACATCTATATGATTTCCGCCTATTTGACGGCCATATTCCTGGCACTGTTTGCTGCAATGGGTCTCCACTCTGTGCCGGTGGTGTTGCTGGGCGTGTTGGCGCTGACCCTGCTCTTTACCGCCCTCTACGGGTGGAGCGTGGAGCGGGTGGCCTATCGCCCCCTGCGCCGCTCCACCCGTCTGGCCCCGCTGATTTCTGCGATTGGCATCTCATTGATTTTACAAAATTATGTCCGAATCAGCCAAGGGGCGCGCAATCAAGGGGTGCCGCCGCTGCTGGAGGGGAGCTTTCGCTTTCCAGCGGAGGCCCTGGATCACCGGTTTATCCAGATTACCTACCTGCAAAGCCTGATCGTCATCACCGCCCTTCTCAGCATGGCCCTGTTGACCTGGATCATTCAACGCACGGCCCTGGGACGGGCCTGCCGGGCTACCCAACAGGATCGGGTCATGGCGACGCTGCTGGGCGTCAACACCGATCGGATCATCTCCCTGGTCTTTGTCATGGGGGCGGCCATGGCCGCCGTGGCAGGGTTCCTGGTCACCCTCAACTATGGCTCGTTCGATTTTTATGTGGGATTTCTGATGGGCATCAAAGCCTTTACCGCTGCGGTGCTCGGCGGCATCGGTTCCCTGCCCGGCGCCATGCTGGGCGGGGTGGTGCTGGGGTTGGCGGAATCTTTTTTTGCCGGCTTTGTCAATAGCGACTACAAGGATGTGTTCGCCTTTTCCATCCTGATTCTGTTCCTGATCTTCCGGCCCAGCGGTTTTCTCGGCGTGCCGGAAGTGGAGAAAGTGTGATGAAGGGGCGTTGGAGCACCGCCGCCTGGGTGGGTCTGGTTGCCCTGCTCCTGTTTACGCCCATTACTGGCTTGGTGTTGGCGGGGTATAGCGTGGAGTTGCACGGCCAACGTCCTCTGTGGTTGGCCTGCATGGCGGTATTGGGATACGGGCTCTTCTCCCTTCCCTGGAAACGCTGGTTGTCGGAGCTGCAGCGGTCGACCCGGTCAGAGGAGGTGGATGCCCCTCCCAGGGTGGCGGGATCGCGCCGATACGGGATCGCTCTGGCCGTTCTTGTTGCCCTCGCCTTGCCGTTTTTGCTGGGCAAGTATGGCATCAGCATCGCCACGCTGGCCTTGATCTATATTTTGCTGGCCCTGGGGTTGAATATTGTCGTCGGCCTGGCGGGCCTGCTGGATCTGGGGTTTGTCGCCTTTTATGCCGTGGGCGCCTACGGCTATGCCCTTGGCCAGCACTATTTCCATCTGAGTTTTTGGCTGGCACTGCCCTTGGCGGCCCTGTTGGCGGCCTGTTTCGGCATGCTGCTGGGCTTTCCGGTCTTGCGCCTGCACGGCGACTATCTGGCGATTGTCACCCTGGGATTTGGAGAAATTATTCGTCTGATTCTCAATAACTGGGTCAGTGTGACGGGCGGTCCCAACGGCCTCAGCGCCCCTTTTCCCACCTTCCTGGGCTTGGAATTCAACCGACGCGCCAAACAGGGGGGGGTGCCGCTGCACGAATTTTTGGGCATTGACTATGCCAGCGAACATCGGGCTATCTTTTTATACCTGCTGCTGCTGCTGGTGGTTTTGGCCATGGTGTATGTCGTCGTTCGCCTCAAGCGGATGCCCATTGGCCGTACCTGGGAGGCGTTGCGGGAGAATGAAATCGCCTGTCGCTCCCTGGGCATCAACCATGTCACGGTCAAACTCTCCGCCTTTGCCCTGGGGGCCATGGTGGGGGGGCTGGGGGGGGTCTTTTTTGCCGCTTCCCAAGGCTTTGTCAATCCTACCTCGTTCACCTTTTTTGAATCCGCCCACATCCTGGCCATTGTGGTGTTGGGTGGCATGGGCTCCACCACCGGGGTGGTCGTTGCCGCCCTGCTGTTGACGGTTTTGCCGGAACTGCTGCGGGATTTTGCCGATTATCGGGTTTTATTGGTCGGTATCGCCATGGTATGGATGATGATCTTGCGGCCACGGGGGCTGCGGCAACGCCGCCGCCCGCTTTTTTCCCTGCCCCTTCCCAAGGGAGAGGGGCCGTGAACCCCCTGCTGCGGGTGGAGGCCTTGACCATGCGTTTTGGGGGGGTGACCGCCTTGCGCTCGGTGGGATTTGCCGTCCAGGAGGCCAGCATTACCGCCTTGATCGGTCCCAATGGTGCTGGCAAAACGACGGTCTTCAACTGTGTCACCGGCTTCTATCGGGCCACCTCTGGCACCATCCATCTCCATGATGCCAGAAACGGGGCGGCGGACATCGACCTGCGGGAGATGTTGGGAGAACCCTTTCGATGGAGTGATGGTTGGCAACCGAGGGCGTTGGGGCGACGTCTCTTTTTCAAATTGTTCGGCGGTCCCCACCGGGTCAACCGGGTCGGAGTGGCCCGCACCTTCCAGAACATACGCTTGTTCAACGAGTTGACGGTTCTGGAAAACCTGCTGGTGGCGCAGCATGCCCAGGTGGAGTCCGGCATCGTGGCGGGATTGTTGCAAACAGCCCGTTTCCGCCAGCAGGAGCAGGCTGCGGTGGCACGCGCCATCGACTGGCTGCGGTTTTTTGATCTGCTGGGGGATGCCAATCGTCTGGCGGGCACGTTGCCTTATGGCCATCAGCGCCGCTTGGAGATCGCTCGTGCCCTGTGTACCCGCCCCCGCCTGCTCTGCCTCGACGAACCGGCCGCCGGCCTCAACCCCAACGAAACCCAGGTATTGAGCCGGTTGATTCGCACCCTGCGGGATCAGCATGGCATGACCGTATTGCTGATCGAACATGACATGGGCCTCGTCATGGATATTTCCGATCATCTGG
>JADGCE010000075.1:5101-7832 GCA_015229095.1 Magnetococcales bacterium
GTATTGCTGATCGAACATGACATGGGCCTCGTCATGGATATTTCCGATCATCTGGTGGTGCTGGACCATGGGGAGGTGATTGCTCAGGGAAAACCCGCCGAGATCCAGCAAAATCCCCTGGTTCTGGCGGCCTATTTGGGAACGGAGGCTGTCGCATGAACCTGCCGAAGCCGCTTCCCGTTGCTGAGACACCTCTGTTGGCCCTCTCCGGGGTGGATGCCGGTTATGGGGCTGTGCAGGCCCTGCACGGAGTCTCCCTGACGGTGCAGAGCGGAGAGATTGTCGCCTTGATCGGGGCCAATGGGGCGGGCAAATCCACCCTGTTGATGACGCTGTGTGGCAATCCCCCCCCCTGGAGGGGAGAGATCCGCTTTGCCGGGCAGAATATGACCGCCCTGCCAACCCATCAGATTGCCCGTCTGGGTGTCGCGCATGTGCCGGAAGGGCGACGGGTGTTTGCCCAGATGACGGTGGAGGAAAATCTGGCCATGGGGCGGATGGCGGCTCCTCAGGAGGGGCGTGGTCGTGGGGATGAGGCGATGCGGGTTGCCCTGGAGCGGGTTTTTTCCCTGTTTCCCCGCTTGCGGGAGAGGTGCCGACAACGGGCCGGGACGCTGTCGGGTGGGGAGCAGCAAATGTTGGCCATCGGTCGTGCGCTGATGGCCCAGCCACGCCTGCTGTTGCTGGATGAACCCAGCCTGGGTTTGGCGCCCCAGATGATACAGCGTATTTTTGCCACGCTCCGGGAGATTGTCCAGGAGGGCACCACCCTCTTTTTGGTGGAGCAAAATGCCAATCAGGCACTGCAGTTGGCCAACCGTGCCTATGTGCTGGTCAATGGGCGGATCACCTTGACGGGCGGGGGGGCGGAGCTGTTGGCCAGCCCGGCTGTTCGCCAGGCTTATTTGGGTGGTCATTGAATCAATCAAAATCTTTTTGCGTTGTATAAAATAATATGCTACCTTGCGCGCGATCGTGGTCTGAGCGTTTGGCCCTGGAGATTGCCACCCTGGCGGGCGTGGGTCGGTTGCCCAAGGCTCCCGGTACCTGGGGAACCCTGGCCACGGTGCCCCTCTGTGGGTGGGTTCAGCAGGGGGGGCTTTGGCTGCATGGAGCGGTTTTATTGGGGGTGCTCCTGTTGGGCACCTGGGCGACGGCGGTGGCTTGTCGTCTGTACGACCGCAAGGATCCCCCTCAGGTGGTGGTGGATGAGGCGGCTGGGCTGTTGTTGACCATGCTGATGGCTCCGACGGGTTGGCCCTGGTTGTTGGCAGGATTCACTTTGTTTCGTCTGTTCGATATCTGGAAGCCCTGGCCCGTGTGCTGGTTGGATCGGCAGCTGGGCTCTCCCTGGGGGGTGATGGCTGACGATTTGGCCGCAGCGGTTTATGCGGGATTGAGTATCATGCTTCTTGCCGGGATAATTGTGCCATGAAATGTCTGTTGATCGTACCACGGTGGAGCGAGCAGGAGTCCCTGTTTCCCCCATCCGGTCGACCCTATCTGGATCTGCAACTGCAGTGCCTGGGGTTTTCGGAGATGGGTTGCTCCGAACTGGAGCCGGACGCCCCTTTTGATCCCACCCGTGTTTCTGAGGAGTATCCGCTGATCTTGATCCAGGGAACCGGGGAACCGGGCAACCGTTTGCGCCGCTCCCTGCTCTCCAATCTGGGGCTCTCTCTGGGGTTGGACAGCGATGAATCGGATCGCCTGCGGGTCATGGGCGCACGCACCTTGCACGATGCCGGAGGGGTGCCGGCTGGCTTTGCCATCAAGCGGCGGGGACGCATGGTGGTCTATTGCGAAAAAAACATCTGGAGTTTGCGTCGGGAACTGGTGACGGTGGTACGGGAATTTTTGGAGGAGGGCGCGCGGGATGGACAGGGAGGGGGGCGGCGCGGGCACTACCGCTCCTGTTGGATGGTCGAGGGCGCGGAGAGCGGTTTGAATCTGACGTCTGCAGGGGAGGAGAGGGGCTTTGGCCTCTGCCACACCCAGGGGCTTCCCAACGGCGACACCGCCCTGCTGATTCCGGCCCATTTGGGTGCAGAGTTCAAGGGACGCCTACAGGAGTACCTGGGCAAGCGACTCTACTCCAAGTCGCCGCGTCCTCTGGAGATTTCACTGGGCAGGCTTTTGCGGGATGCCAACGTTTCGGTGGCCGTGGCAGAATCCTGTACCGGAGGGTTGATTACGGCCCGCCTTTCGGCGGTGCCGGGCAGCAGCGCCTATCTCTCCGTTGGCTACGTCACCTATGCCAACATGGCCAAATCCCGCTCCCTGGATGTCAACGCTGTTTTGATCGAGCGTTGCGGGGCGGTGAGCCCTGAGGTGGCCTTGGCCATGGCCAGGGGGGCCCTGCGCAACAGCGGGGCGGATCTGGCCGTGTCGGTCACCGGCATCGCAGGCCCGGAGGGTGGCAGCGAGGAAAAACCTGTGGGGACAGTCTTCATGGCGGCTGTTTCTGCCCAGGGCGCGGTCCTGGAACAGCATGCCCTCTATCGGGGCAGCCGGGACCGGGTGCGCTATCAGAGCAGCCAGACTGCCATGCACCTGTTGCGCCATATGTTGATGAAGCAGCGGTAGGAGCTCCTGCCGCAGCTGCTGAGGCCGCTTTCCACGAGACGGGGTTGTGACCCCATCTCGTGGAAAGTCGAGGATCGCGGCTTGTCGCTTTGCTCCGTATGGACCTGCGCGCCCTGCCAGCATCGAGTTCGGAGACCGACCTTGA
>JADGCE010000075.1:7932-13277 GCA_015229095.1 Magnetococcales bacterium
TGCTCCGTATGGACCTGCGCGCCCTGCCAGCATCGAGTTCGGAGACCGACCTTGATTGCCGTGTTGCGCGAAACAGCTCTTTCGGAACGCACCCGCACCCTCTTTATCGGTTGTGCCGGCCTTGAGGATAAACCAGCAATTTATGTGCCGACTGACCTGTTGCGGGTGGGCGGTTGTCGTTCCGTTACGGTGGAGCTGTATTGCGATCATGTCTTGGCGTGGGATGGGTGTGGCAGTGCTGTTGGTGGTCGGGGCAGCAGGCTATCTGGGGTGGCCGGAGCGGTTGCCCGCAGCATGGTCCTTCGACCTGCGCACTTTTTGGAGGAAGGGTGCCGCGACTTCTGTGGTGGAGAGCAAGGGTGGGGCCCCTGTACCGGTGCGGGTGATTGTCCTGGAGCCTCGTCCATTTCCTGTTCTCCTGGAAACCTGGGCGGTTGTGGAGCCGGCGGCCACTGTGACCGTCAAATCCCGCCTGGATGGCCAGCTGCTCAAGGCCTGGTTTGCGGAGGGGGCCCGGGTGCATGCGGGAGATCGCCTGTTCACTCTGGATGATCGCACTTTTGAGGCCCAATTGCAGCAGGCCCAGGCCAATCTGGCCAGGGATCAGGCCCAACTGGACAAAGCCCGACTGGATCTGAAACGGTATACGGAACTGGCCAAGGGGGAGGTCGCCTCCAGGGGGCAGTGGGAATCCTATCACTCTGCTGTGGCTGTTTTGACGGCCAGTGTGGCGGCGAGTCAGGCCCAGGTGGAGCAGGCCCGCCTGCAGCTCAGTTTTACCCGGATCGATGCCCCCATCGATGGGGTGGCCGGTGCCCTGCGGGTGCATCCGGGTAATACTGTAAAAAATAATGACACAGAGCTGCTGGTGATCCATCAGATCCAACCTCTGGATGTCAAATTTTCTGTCGCGGAACAATGGCTGCCCCTGTTGCGCCAGCGTCTGGAGCAAGGCGGCCAGGTGGCGGTTCGCTTGCCGGGAGAAGCCGATGAGGTGGAAGAGGCTCTCCTGACTTTCATTAATAATTCGGTGGATGCCAGCACCGGCACGCTGCAGGTCAAGGCCCGTGCCGACAATGCCGCAGGACGGTTGTGGCCCGGTCAATATGTGCGGGTTGCCATCACCCTGCAGAGCTTGCCCCAAACCCTGGTGGTGCCTGACGAGGCGATTCAAACCGGTCAGCAGGGCCCGTTTGTTTTTGTGATCGCAGGGGATGGGACAGCCCATACCCGCCTGGTCAAGGTGTTGGCGCGTCATCAAGGGGAGGCGGCGATTGCAGGGGAACTGGCAACCGGCACACAGGTGGTGGTGGATGGTCAACTGCGTCTGAGCCTGGGTGCCAAGGTGTCGGTTCAGGAAGGGAAGGGGACCGGACGGTCGCCATGAACCTGCCAGAGCTCTGCATCCATCGTCCGGTCATGACCATTCTGGTCATGTTGGGATTGGCTTTTTTTGGGGGGATTGCCTATCGGGATCTGCCCATGAGTGAGCTGCCCAATGTGGATTTTCCCACCTTGCAGGTGAGTGCCAGTTTTGCGGGGGCCAGCCCGGAGACCATGGCCACAGCCGTCGCCACCCCCTTGGAGTCACAATTTTCCGGTATCGCCGGCCTGGAATCCATGACCTCGGTCAGTGCCCAGGATTCCACCCGCATCACCCTGCAATTTGTTTTGGATCGGGACATTGATGCCGCTGCCCAGGATGTGCAGTCGGCCATTGCCGCCGCCATGCGCAATCTACCCCCGGAGATGAGCACGCCCCCCTCTTTTCGCAAGACCAACCCGGCGGATCTGCCCATTTTTTATGTGGCCCTCTATTCGCTGACCCTGCCCCTCTCCACTGTCAATGAATTTGCCGAGACCCAACTGGGCCAACGTCTCTCCACCATTCCAGGGGTGGCCCAGGTGCAAATTTTCGGCTCGCAAAAATATGCCGTGCGGATTCGGGTCAATCCCGACAAACTGGCGGCCATGGGGTTGACCCTGACGGATGTGCAAAAAGCGGTGCAGGGGGCCAATGTCAACCGCCCCACCGGGCTTCTGGATGGGCCGGTGCGCGCCTTTCCCATCCAGGCGGACGGCAAACTGGAAAATGCCGCCGCCTACCAACCGGTGGTGATTGGCTATCGCAATGGCGCGCCCATCCGTTTGCAGGAGGTGGCCGAGAGCATCGACGGGGTGGAGACGGACAAGGTGGCCGGTTGGTATCGCTCCCATCGGGGCATTGTCCTGGCCGTTCGCCGCCAGCCCGGTTCCAATGCGGTGGCGACGGTGGATGCCATCAAAAACATGTTACCCGGTTTCATGAGCTCTTTGCCCCCCTCCATCCAGTTGGAAGTGCTCTATGACCGCACCGTTTCCATCCGGGCCTCCATTGACGAGGTGCAATTTTCCCTGGTGCTGGCAGCCGTGCTGGTGGTTCTGGTCATCTTCCTGTTTTTGCGTAATATTTCCGCCACGTTGGTGCCCAGTCTGGCCATGTTTATTTCGGTCATCGGCACCTTTGCCGCCATGAAGCTGCTGGGGTTCAGTCTGAACAATCTCTCCCTGCTGGCGTTGACCCTGTCGGTGGGCTTTGTGGTGGATGACGCCATCGTCATGCTGGAAAATATCATGCGGCATGTGGAACAGGGAGAGACACCCTGGCAGGCGGCACTGCAGGGGTCGCGGGAGATCGCTTTTACCATTGTTTCCATGACCCTCTCCCTGGTGGCTGTTTTTATTCCGTTGCTGTTCATGGAGGGGATCATGGGCCGCCTGCTGCACGAATTTGCCGTCACCATTTGTGTGGCCATTCTGATCTCCGGTTGGGTCTCGTTGACCTTGACCCCCCTGTTGTGCAGCCGTATTTTGCGTCGGCATCCCCATGTCCCGGCGGTCACGGAGCAGGCCGGGAAGCCCTCTCTCCTGAACCGTCTCTTTCTCTGGTCGGAGCGCGGCTTTGCCGGGCTGTTGAACGGCTATCAACGCAGCCTGTTGTTTGCTTTGGCGCATCGGCGTTGGCTGCTCTTTTCCCTGTTGCTGAGTCTGGCGGTCGCGGCCCTGCTCTATGCGGTGTTGCCCCGTGATTTTATTCCCACGGGGGATACCGGTCAGATTATTATTTTTACCGAGGGGCCGGAAGATGCCTCATTTGCCTCCATGGTGGCGCACCAGCGGGCGGTGGCCGCTGTTGTGGAGCAGGAGCCGAGCGTGGCCTCCTACATGTCCTTCGTCGGTCCTGGTGGTCCCAAATCCACCAGCAATTCCGGTCGGCTCTTCATGCGGCTGAAACCTTTGGGGGAACGCCGGGAGAGTGCCGACACCATCATGCGTGCCCTGCGGAAAACGTTGACTGCCGTCACCGGGATCAAATCCTTTTTGCAGATTCCCCCCCCCATCCGCATCGGCGGTCAGTTGACTTCGGCCCAATATCAATATGCCCTGCAGCATACCGACCTGGAAGAGCTCTATCTCTGGACCGATCGTTTCATGGAACAGTTGAAAAAAGAGCCGGGGGTTCAGGATGTCACCAGCAATTTGTCGAGAAACAATCCCACCCTGATGGTGCACATTGATCGGGACAAATGCGCCTCTCTGGGGGTCAGCGTGGCCCAGGTGGAGGATATATTGGGGGCAGCCTTTGGTGCCCGGCAGATCTCCACCATCTATGCCGCCTCCAATCAATATGCGGTTATCCTGGAGGTGGGGCGGGATTTCCAGAATTATCCGACCGATATTTCCCGACTCCATGTGCGGGGTAACGGCACGGCACTGATTCCCCTCTCCACGCTGGTCACGGTTGCGCATAAACAGGATGCGTTGACCATCAACCATTTGGGACAGATGCCGGCGGCCACCCTCTCGTTCAATCTGGCGCCGGGCTATGCCCTGAGCCATGCCGTGGCCTTCATCCATCAGGCGCATGAGGCCTTGCAGCCACCCATCGGTCTGGTGGGGAGCCTGCAGGGAGCGGCCCAGGCCTTTGAAGCCTCCTGGCAGGGGATGGGCCGATTGTTGCTGATCGCCCTGGTGGTGGTCTATATCGTTTTGGGCATTCTGTATGAGAGCTTCCGCCACCCGCTGACCATTTTGTCCGGCCTGCCGTCGGCGGGGGTGGGGGCCCTGCTGGCTCTGTGGATTTTCAGTGTTGATTTAAGTTTTTACGCCTTTGTGGGGGTGATCATGCTGGTGGGCATTGTCAAAAAAAACGCCATCATGATGATCGATTTTGCCATCGAGTCGCAAAGGCAAAAGGCGATGCCTGCCGAGGAGGCCATTGTGCAAGCCTGTCTGGTTCGCTTCCGACCCATCATGATGACCACTCTGGCCGCCCTGATGGGCACTTTGCCCATTGCCGTCAGCAGCGGGATGGGTGCAGAGGCGCGGCGGCCCCTGGGTTTGGCCGTGGTGGGTGGTCTGTTGTTTTCCCAGTTTCTCACCCTCTATTTGACCCCGGTGATCTATCTCTATCTGGAAAAATGGCGCACGGAGCCTCCCGCGCGCCAGTAGGAGAGGCACGGATCGGGAGAGGCCGGCATACAGCCCCACAGCCTGTTACGGCGCAATGGCCGGCAGGCTCTGGCCATACAGGGTCTGTTGGAGCGGGTCAAAACCTTGCAGGTGCACGGTGAGCCGTTGTCCGGCGTGGCTGTCGGCTGCCATGGGGAGTCGCACGGGCAAAAAATGGGCGGTTTTGCCCCAGGCGGTATCGGATTGCAGGGTTTCCACCAACACCTGCACCTCGCAGCCGATCCAACGTTTGGCGGTGTTGGCCAGCTGCGAGGCGCCTTTTTGACGCAGTTGCTCGGAGCGCCACTGTATCTCCCGGGCGGGCACCCGGAAACGTCGGGGAATGGCGGCAGCCGGGGTGCCAGGACGGTCCGAATAGCGGAAGACATGCAGGAAGGTGATATCCGCCTCTTCGACCAGCGTCAGCGTGTTCTGAAAGGCGCTTCTCTCTTCGGTGGGAAAACCGACGATCATGTCGGCCCCCAGGAGCAGTTCCGGTCGCGCTTCCCGCAGTTTCCGAATCTGTTCCAGCACCCTCTGTCGCCCATGGTCGCGTCCCATCCGTTTGAGGATAAGATCGTCTCCCGACTGGATGGAGAGGTGCAGGTAGGGGCACAGATTGGGGTGTTGGGCAAACTGTTGGATCAGGGCATCCTCCAGATCCCGTGGGTCCAGCGAGGAGAGGCGCAGGCGCAGATCCCCCAACTCCGGCAACAGTTCGGCCAACAGGTGCGCCAGGGTGCCAGGCGGGCTGCGATCCCGTCCATAGGCGCCGAGATTGACGCCGGTGAGGACAATTTCCTGATGGCCGTTGGCGCGATATTTTTCGGCCTGGGCGCGGATATAGGATGTCG
>JADGCE010000005.1:0-16773 GCA_015229095.1 Magnetococcales bacterium
CGTTCAATCTGCCACAGGCGCAGGGCAACACGGAATGACCACAGCGTCAGCAACAAGGCTCCCGATGCAATGCTGATCCGCAGCCCAGGTTCGGGGAGAGGCCAGCCCAGTGCGGTGGCGATCCGGCTGAGGACGACCAGGTTCCAGAGCAGCAGCAGGAGGGAGAGCAGACGGTCGCTCAGTACGCTCGCTCCGGAGAAAAAACGGGCAACCCGCGCTACAACCCCCAGAATCAGGCTGGTCATCGTGCCGGCTCCCAGAAGGTGGAGAACGGCATCCAGGGGGAGGCCCGGTTGGGTCAGTCCGAGGGCACAGACCAAGGCGGTGGCAAGGCCCAGCAGCAGGGTCAGGCTGATGGAGGCCCAGCCGAACCGCCAGACGGCCTGGACAAAATGGCTGCCCAGGATCAGGGTGGTGAGCACCGCC
This sequence comes from Magnetococcales bacterium, assembly GCA_015229095.1. Lineage (GTDB taxonomy): Bacteria > Pseudomonadota > Magnetococcia > Magnetococcales > Magnetaquicoccaceae > Magnetaquicoccus. The sequence continues at coordinate 427 of JADGCE010000005.1, forward strand.
AGCCAGGCGAGGGCGGCCCAGGGCCAATAGCTGGCGTCGGCAAAAGCGGCCAGAGTGGAGAGGAGCCAGGCCGACAACAGGGCAGCGGCAAACAGATGAGCCACCCTGCCGTGCAAAAGTCTGCCTCCCAGGACATTGTGGATCAACTGTTGAGCCGCCACCAGGGCGGTGGTAACAGGGCCGCACCAGAGTACCCACAGGGCCGTTTCGGCCTGTTCCAGGGGCAGCCAGGGGGCGATGGCCAGGGGGAGGAGGGAGAGGGCCAGGGGAATGCCCCGTGGCAGGCGGCGCAGGGGATCACCCTGGAGGGTGATGCGCAGCAACAACCAGGCGGCGATCAGGCAGGCACCGCTGATCAGCAGGTTGCCCACGCCCGTCAACCCATCGTGGGGGATCAGCGACACCCCAAAACCGAGCCAGAGGAGCGGCAGCAGGCGCAGCAGGGCGCGGGAAGGGGGTGGGGGCCCCCCCACGACGTGAGGTCCGGATTGCAGGGCAAATCCCAGCAAAAAAGAGCCGAGAAACAGCAAAATCTGCGTGCGGGCATGCCACAGTTTCACCTGAGGGTAGAGTGGGGTGGCCGGGAGTTCCCCCTGCTGCCAGGCCCAGAGCAAAAAACCCAGGGCAAAGCCAAACAGGGCCCCCGCGATTCCCCCCAGCCAAAAACGGTGTACTACCGGCAGGCGGCTGAAGGTCATGGGGCTGAGGGGCGGGTCGGGGGGGAAGAGAGCGTGGATAAAACCGGGCATGTCATGACTCCTCTGGGTATTGATTTGCGTTCCATCACCCTTGGCTTTTGGGATCCGCCAAGTGAACCAGGAGAAATCCACCGATACCGGTGAAAAAGAGTACCGGTGCCCAGGCCGCCAGCAGGGGGGGCAGGCGTCCGCCCATCCCCAGGGCCTGGGAGAGGTCGGATATCACAAACATCAGGAACCCCATCGACAAGCCGAGCAGCAGGGAGCGGGTGATGCCACCTCGTCTGGGCAGCCGTAACGTAAACGGGAAGGCCAGCACAATGGCTGCCAAGGTGGTGGCGGGCTGGGAAAAGCGGTTGTGCAACAAAACCTGCAAGCGGGTGGTATCATAGCCCTCCTGTTCGGTGCGTTGGATCAATGCGCGCATCTGCTCAAAGGGGAGAAAATCCGGATTGATGGCCGTGCGGTTGAGCTGTTCGGCACTCAGGGTGACCGGCCATGGACGGCGGCTGAATGATTCCGCCGCGACCTGTGTTCCGTACCGATAGAGTATCCCATGGAAGAGTACCCATTGACCCTGCTGCAGTTGTGCGCTGCGGGCCCGGATATGGTTGCGCAGATGTTGCGAGCCATCCCACTCGTAGATGGCAACGTTCAGCAATACCCGTTCGGCAGGGAGCACCTGGTGGACATGCACCAGCTGTCTCTCTCCGTTCAGAGACCAAACTTTCAACCACAGATTATCCAACTCGGTTTGTGCCGGGTTTTCCTGACCCAAAAATTGATCTTCCAGGTTTTGCGCAGCCCTGCTGGTCCAGGGGACCAGGTGGTCCCGGATCATGAACTGCGCACCGGCGATCAACAGACCACCCAGTAAAAACGGGATCAGAATGCGATAAATGGAGACCCCACTGGCACGCATGACGGTAATTTCGTTGTGTCGGGAGAGATGGGCCAGAATCATCAAAACAGCCAGAAGGGTGAGGGATGGCAGCAGCAGAGTGATAAATTCCGGCAGCTTGCAGAGCATCATCACCACCATTTCTCCCCAATTGAACTGGGCCTTGAGGGAGAAACGGCGCATGTTTTCCACCCCGTCTATCAGGCAGAAGAGGCCGACAAAGAGGCTGATGACCTGGCCCAATCCCACCAGGAAGAGACGCAGCAGATATTGGAAGAGGAGGGGCATGCGTCAATCCGCTTTCCTGGGTGTGCTGAGCAGGCGTTGTGGCAGGTTGGCCAAACTTTGGGCCAACCACGCCACCAGCCAGAACGAGCGGCACTGATGGGTGGTGTAAACGAGATAGGCCGTCAGGATGCCCATGAGCAGATTGGGCAGCCAGAAGCCGCTGACGGGGGTTGCAAGATGTTTGCGGGCCAGAGTTTCCCCGATGGAGAGCAGGGTGAAATGGAGGATCAGGGTGACGATGGCCACCACCAGGGCGTAGCTGCGTCCCGAACGGTGGGGCTGTTGCAGGGCAACCGGCACGGCAAACAGCCCCAGGATCAAAGTGGCGACCGGAAAGGAAAAGCGCCGGTGCCACTCCATCCAGGCATCATAGGCCTTGCTGTTGCTGGTATCCTGCATTACCTGAGAGAGCTCATCCAGACTCAGTTCGTCCAGCCTTTCTTTAACATCTTTTGTTTTAAACTCGAAGAGAACACCCAGGCCCACTTGATAGGTTGAAAAACTCAGCGATTGATATTGCGTTTTTCCCACGATTTGATGGCGTGTACCCTCTTGAAGAAGCAACAGGCTTTCGCCGTTGGCAAGGGTGCGGATTTCGCCTTGGCGGGCGGTCAGGGTGACCGGTGCGTCGGGTTTGCGTCGATCATGGATCAGGAGTCCGTGCAACAACGATTGTTGGGCATCCTGCTGCTCCGCATAGAGGGTCAGGCCCGGGATGCTGTGATTGAAGGTTTGTGGTTTCATAATCAAGGCTGTTGAGGAGATCAGGGCCTTTTTGAGAATGAAAAACTGATGGAACGCATTGGGCAGCCACCAGAGGCTGAGCAGCAGGGCGAGGCCGGCATAGAGGAGTGCCAGCAGGAGAATGGGGCGCATGACCTGCAGCAGGCTGATTCCACTGGCTTTCAAAATCACCAGTTCGCTATCCTGCGCCATGCGCCCCATGCTGAGCAGGATGCCCACCAGCAGGGCCATGGGTATGACGATCAGCAAAATTTTGGGGATGGAAAGGGAGATCATGCTGCCCAGCACGTCCACGGCGACCCCCTTGTTGACCCAGAGATCCACCAGGCGCAACAGCTGGGGCAGCATGACCACAAAGGAGAGCACCACCAGCGCGATCAGCGAGGTCAACCCACACTCCAGGAACAAATGGCGGGAAATGCGGCTCATGACAGGCAAAGGGGTTTGACCTCCCTGGCTTCTTTGGTTTTTTTAATGGTTTTTTTGCTGTTGCTGCTCTCCGTGGGCTCTCCCCCTGCCGGGGTGGGGCAAAGCCCCTGTTGCAGCCCAGACGATGATCAAGGCCAAGCGGCCACCACAAGGGAGATACAGAAAATCTCTGTCGGGCACAAGAGCTGCTGCATCCTTGGCGGCACTCTGGTCAGAAAAGGCGTTGTGGGGTTTTGCGTCGCCCATGGCTCTCCTACAGCCAACCCAGCAGCTCCTGCCGGGCCATCCGGGTCAGGGCGGTCAACCAGGGGGCACTCTCATTCAGACAGGGAGCCCGATGAAAGTCTGTTCCCCCCGCCGCCAGAAAACGCGCCCTGCCCTGCATGCCAATCTCTTCCAGTGTCTCCAGGCAGTCGCTGACAAAACCGGGGCAGACCACCAGCAACCGCTTTTTGCCTTGGGCGGGCAGTTCGGCCAGCATCTGCTCTGTCGATGGATTCAACCAGGGCTCGCGTCCGAAACGGGATTGGAAGGAGAGCCGCCAACGCTCTTCCGGCAGGTTCAGGCGTTCGGCCAGCAGGCGTGCCGTTTGTTGGCACTGCGTCCCATAGGGATCCCCCTCATCCACATGACGCTGGGGCAGTCCATGGAATGAAAAGAGCACACAGTCGACCTGTTCCAGGAGTGCCATGCTGCGAATCTGTTCCGCCCAGGCTTCCAGATAGGCCGGATGGGCAAAAAAAGGCTGGGCAAAACGCAACGTGGGGACAAAACGACGTCTGGCCAAAGCCTTTTGTACCCCATCCAGGATGGAAGCGGTGGTGGCTGCCGAATATTGGGGAAAGAGGGGAAACACCAACAGTCGCTCCACCCCGGCATCCAGCAGGGCATGCAGCATGACCGCCAGGGCCGGATTGCCGTAGCGCATGGCCAGATGGACCGCAATGGAGTCGGCCTGCAGGGCCAGGGCGACGGCCTGGCTCTGTTGTCGGCTGTAGTGCAAGAGCGGAGAATGGCCATCCTCTCGCCAAATATGTTGGTAGAGAGCGGCGGAGCGTTGCGGACGGCGCCGCAGAATGACACCATGCAGCAGAGGCAACCAAATGGCCCGGTGCATGTCCACCACCCGTCGGTCGGCCAAAAATTCGGCCAGATACCGGCGAACAGCTGCCGGTGTGGGGGCGTCCGGGCTGCCCAATTGGACAAACAAAAGAGCGGTTTTCGGGGGTGATGCAGAGGACATGTCTGATTTTCCCAGAATTTTTATAGGGGCCACCCGCAAAAGCTCCGGCAAGACCCTGGTTTCCATCGGTCTGCTGGCGGCGTTTGTGCGGCGGGGTTTGACGGTGCAGCCTTTCAAAAAGGGCCCGGATTATATCGATCCACGCTGGTTGGCCGCTGCCGCTGGTCGGGATTGCCACAATCTGGATTTTTTCATGATGGGCCAGGAGGTCATTCTAAACAATTTTTTCCGGTATGCCCAGGGCGCGGATCTCTCCCTGCTGGAGGGCAACATGGGGTTGTTTGACGGCCAGGATCTGCAGGGGGGTGACTGCGGGGCGGCCCTGGCGGCCCTCCTGCAGACCCCCGTCCTGCTGGTGGTGGATTGTCAAGGGTTGGCACGGGGTGTCGCTCCCCTGGTGGCTGGCCATCTCCATTTTCCGGGGGGTGAGTGGATTCAGGGTATTGTCCTGAACAATCTGGCCTCCGCCCGTCAGGAAAAAAAGTTGGTGGACGCTCTGCAGCATTATTGCCCGGTGCCCATCCTGGGGCGATTGCCCAGGGATCGCATGGTGGCCATTGAGGAACGCCATCTGGGACTGGAACCCGCCGGGGAGCGGGATGGTCTCAGCCAACGGTTGGCCGCCATGGGCGATCTGGTGGCAGAACACCTGGATCTGGAAAAAATTCTCCAGTTGGCGCGACAGGCGCCTGCCCTGGAGCCCCCCTCTGCCCCTCTCCCGCTCCTCACCCACATCGCGCACCCGGCGGTGGGGCAAGCCGGGCAACAGGTGGCCTATGTCACCGACCGGGCCTTCCATTTTTATTATCCCGAAAATTTGCAAGCCCTGCGGGAGGAGGGGGTGGAACTGCTGCCCCTCTCCTTTTTGAACCGCGAAACAGTGCCGGATGTGGCCGGTCTCTATATCGGCGGGGGCTTTCCGGAAATGTTCATGGATGCACTGGCTGCCAATCAACCGCTCATGGCCGATCTGCGGCAAAAAATAGCCGCCGGTTTGCCGGTCTATGCCGAATGCGGTGGTTTGATGGTGCTGGCGGAAGAGATGCACTGGCAAGGCCACACCGCCCCCATGATCGGGGCGCTGCCCATTGCCATCCGCATGGGTAGCCGTCCCCAGGGGTATGGCTATATGGAGCTGGAAGGGTGCCAGGCGGGGGTGTGGCCGGGCCCTGGCCGCCGGGTTGCCTGTCATGAATTTCACTATTCCCAGGTGACCCGCATCGGTGCAGAGGTGCGTTTTGCCTACCGGGTCGTTCGGGGCCATGGTATCGATGGCCAGCATGACGGTCTGCTGTTTCGCAATGTATTGGCCTCCTATGCCCATATCCACGCCGATGCCGCCCCCGGCTGGGCCCGCTTCCTGGCCGGCTTTTGGCGTTCATGAACCTGTCCGTTTTTGCCTGGCGTCGAAACGATGATCGGGGCCGTTTTTTTACTTGCCAGAATATTAACAAGTCATGATATACTGCCCGCCGATTTTGATGCGGTGCCGGGCGGAGGTTTGACCGGTCTTTTGGGTTGCTCTGCGTGCCCTGCGCCGCATCTCACACGGGATGCGCCTGGGGACGCGGGGCTTGCAGGAAAGGAGGATGGCTACACATGAAAATAGCAGTCTGCATCTATGAAGGGCCTTACAATCATGAGGCTTCTGATAGTGCCTACAACTTTATCAAGGCGGCTATCGACAGGGGACACGAGATCCAGGGCATCTTTTTCTACCATGACGGGGTCTACAACGTCACCAAACTCATGGAACCTCCGCAAGATGATCGGCACATCGCCAATCGCTGGTCCGCTTTGGGGGCAACGGGCATCGATATCGTCGTCTGCATTGCCGCCGCCAAACGGCGGGGCATCGTCGATGATGTGTTGGTGCCCAATGTGCGGATCTCCGGCTTGGGGCAGTTGACCATGATGGCGATTCAGGCGGATCGTATGGTGGTTTTCGGCGACTGATAACAGGGAGATCCTTCAATGGCGGAAGAAATCAAAAAAATTATGTTCACCGTGCGCAAGGCTCCCCATGGCTCCATCTATGTCTATGAGGGGCTGGAGGTCAAGCTGATCATGGCGGCCTACGATGCAGATATCTCCGTGGTGTTCATGGACGACGGGGTGTTTGCCCTGAAACAGGGACAGGATACCAAAGAGCTGGGCATCAAGGGCTTTGCGGCCACCTATGGGGCGTTGATGGACTATGAAATCCAAAAAGTGTATGTCGACCGCCACTCCATGGAAGTGCGGGGCATGACCGAGGCGGACCTTCTGGTCATCGGGGAGGATGAGGAGACGGAGGAGCCCGTCAAACCCCAGGTGATCGATGCCCAGGAAATTGCCGCCATGATGGCGGAACAACACAATATTCTCAGTTTCTAGCCGCAAGGAGTTGCTTCGGAATGCTCCATACAGTCAACAAATCACCTTTCCAGAACACCACCTTGACGGATTGCGCCCGTTTTATCCAGGACGGCGACGTTCTTCTGTTGCTTGAGGATGGTGTCTTCGCTGCCCAGGTCGGCACAACCCATTCGGCCTTGCTGGAGGCCCTTGTGCAGCGGGTCAAGGTCTATGCCCTGCAGGCTGACCTGAAGGCCCGTGCCATAACCAACCTGGTCCCAGGCATTCAGATCACCGATTATTCGGGTTTCGTGGCGTTGGTGGAAGAACACAAGATTCACTCCTGGTTGTAACAGTGCCCTGGCAGCGTTGGTTTTCCTCGTACCCTAGGAGGTAGCGCGTGGTATCGTATCCATCCCTTTTCCACCGGTCTTTTTTCCGGGTGTTGCCGCTGCTCATGGGTTTGGTGCTGGCCATCCCCCAGCCGGCGTCGGCGGGTGATGTGCCACAGCAAGGGGGGAGTGGTCGGAGCAGTGGCCACCCGGCTCATAACGGTCCCGCCGATCATCCCCCGTTGGAAGTGCCAGAGGGCAGGGAGTGTGTGCAGCCTGCCGAGTGGATGCGGCGCAACCATATGGATTTCCTGAAACATAACAGGGATATGGCCGTGCGGGAGGGAGTGCGGGTCAAGGATGACAGCCTGAAAAATTGCAGCACCTGCCACAAAAGTCGGGAAAAATTTTGCGATCGGTGCCATGCCTATGTCGCAGTGGCACCCAACTGTTTTGAATGCCATGACTATCCCAAATGACGCACGGGGGTATTGTGTGTCGGGCGGGTCACCGGGGCAACGCAACAAGGAGCAAGGAGTGGAAGCCATGACCACATTGGACAGAAGGGCGGTGCTGGGACTGGGTGGAACCCTGGCTGCCGGTGTGCTGTTGGCTCCAGGGGTGTCGTTGCTGGCGGCGCCCGGTGAACGCACCGAAGCCTCCGCCAGTCGTCGCTGGGCCATGTTGATCGACATCAATCGCTGTACCCCCGACTGCTCCGCCTGTCTGACGGCCTGCCGCAAGGAAAACAATGTTCCCCTCTTCGGGGAGCCCGACCGGGATATCCATTGGATTCGCAAAGTGGAGCTGCGGGACAAAGATCAGCGCCGTCCCACTGTGAGCCTGCCGGTGCTGTGCAACCATTGCGAACATCCTCCCTGTGTGCATGTCTGTCCCACCGGCGCCTCTTTCGTGCGCAAGGATGGCATTGTTCTGGTGGACGAACATCGCTGCATCGGTTGCCGCTACTGCATGATCGCCTGCCCCTACAAGGCCCGTTCCCTGGTCTACCACGAGACCAGACGCAGCCCGGAGAGCAATCCCAATGTGCCCATTCGCAGCAAAGGGGTGGTGGAAAAGTGTACCTTCTGTGTCCATCGCCTGGACAACGGGTTGCAACCTGCCTGCGTGGAGGCCTGCAACAGTGTGGGTGGGGGGGCCATGTTGTTTGGAGATCTCAACGATCCCCACTCCGAAATTGCCAAACGGGTTCGTACCGTGACCTCGCAAACCATTCGAGCCGATCTGGGCTTGAAACCCCGTGTGCATTACCAGGGCTTGTAAAAAGGGGGCAACAAGGAGAGAAAGATGATTGATGAATTTGCGACCGTTGAAGGGCGTCCCGGCTATTTTAAACTGCTGGCGTTGATGGGGCTGTTGTTGCTGCTGGGCAGTGCCGCTTTCCTCTACATTGAATGGCACGGACACGGTAGCACCGGCATGACCAATACCGTCGTCTGGGGCCTGCCCCATGTATTCGCCATCTCCTTGCTGGTCATGGCTTCGGGCTCTCTGAACCTGGGCTCCATGTCCACCATCTTCGCGGTCAAAAATTTCAAGCAGTTTGGTCGCTTTTCCGCATTTTTGGCCATCGCGCTCCTGGCAGGAGGGTTGACCGTTTTAACCCTGGATCTGGGACGTCCGGACCGGTTGCTCCTGGTCATGATGCACATGAACTTCCGCTCCATGTTCACCTGGAATGTTTTCCTCTATTCCGGTTTTACGCTGCTCTGTTTTCTCTACCTGTGGAGCATGTTCCAGTATCCGAAATACACCAAAGCCGCCGGTGCAGCCGCTTTCGGTTGGCGGTTTATCTTGACGACCGGCACGGGTTCCATCTTCGGCGTGATCCATGCGCGGGATGTGTTCCACTCGGCCATCACCGCCCCCACCTTTGTGGCCATCTCCCTTACCTCCGGCACCGCCCTGAGCATTCTCCTGCTGGTCACCACCTTCCGGATGACGGGGCGTTTCCTGGATGTGCGCCTGGTGCATGCCCTGCGCAACACCCTGATCTTTTTCCTGCTGTTGGTGCTCTATCTGCTCATTGTGGAAAAATTTACCCAATTTTATTCTCCGGCCTTCTATGACGTGGAACAGTGGATCCTGACCGGCTCCTATGCCTGGCTCTACTGGGGTGGGGTGGTGTTGCTGGGGGTGATTGCCCCCTTGCTGGTGCTGTTCAACCATCAGTGGGGCAACCAGATCGGGGGTATCCTGCTGGCTGCCAGCTTTGTGATCGCCGGACTCTTTCTCTTCGTGGCATTCATCCTGTTGGCCGGGCAATCTTACCCCTTCAACATGTTTCCAGGGTATGAGCTCTCCAGCGTTTTCCAGGATGGTCAGGAGGGCAGCTACAGCCCCACGTTGGTGGAATTGTTGCTGGGCCTGGGGGGCGTGGGAGTCAGCGGTCTGCTCTATCTGCTGGGGATTCGTTTTTTCCGCCTGCTGCCCCAAAAAGCCACAGCTCCAGAGGGTTGGGATGTTGCCTGGCATCCATGATGGTACCGGGACCACCCTCTGCCCCACTGCGTAGCCTTTGTTCGCCGCCCGCCCAGCCTCTCTGGACGGGCGGTTTGTTTGGGCGCTTATTTTCCATTGTGCGGTGACGGACAATCTTTCATACTGACGCCGACAGACCAGGACCGGGATGGTTTGCACCGTCGTTGACCTTCTGCAATGCCGTGCGGTTGGGGCGCATTTTTATGAATTTACAGCATAAAACCACCTTGCTGAGCTTTCTCCTCTCCGCCGCCATGGTGGTTCTCATCGCCTTGGTCAGCCTCTATTTTTTCCGGCAATTTTCCCTGGATACGGCCCAGGAACATGTGCGGTCGGTGGCAGAAGTGGTCCGGGTCAGTCTGACGGAATCCATGCGCAACAATGTCATCGGCGACCGCCAGCAATTCATGCAGCGGTTGACCGATATCCCCGGGTTGCTGACCGTTCGGGTCATCCGTGGTGTGGAGGTGGATAAACAATTTGGGGCAGGTCTGGCCAGCGAACGCGCCGAGGATGATATAGAACGCCAAGTGCTGACCGATGGTATCGCCGCCTTCCGCATTGTGGGTGAGAGCAAAACCCCCATTTTTCGGGGAACGGTGGCTTTTATAGCCCGCACGGATGGCGAGCCCAATTGCCTGAGCTGTCACAAGGTGGCGGATGGCACGGTGTTGGGGGCCATTACGGTGGAGATCTCTTTGTCTGCCCTGCAGCGCACGGCAATCACTACGATTGTCATTATGATCGCCATTATCATCCTTTTTGGTGTTGTTTTTACGTTGTTGTTGCGTTGGCAACTCTCCTTGATGGTGCAGACCGCCCGTGGTGTGCAGAAAGTGGTGGCCCATGCCCGGGATGGGGATTTCAGTGGGCGATTGGAATATCATGGCAAGGATGAAATGGGCCAGATTTCCGCCGATCTGAACAGCCTGATGAGCCATCTGCAACACGATTTGGGCGCCATCAGTCGTGACGTCTCCCGCCTGATGCAGTATGAATTGCAGGGCAATACCAACCTGATCACCACCACCACCGAAATGGTGGAGGTGCTGTTGGAAGTGGCACAATTCAAACAAGCCGTGGAAGAGGATCACTCCCTGCAGGATGTCTATGTGCGCATCGGACGGGTGTTGACCAACCAGTTTTGGATCGAGCATTTTTCCATTTATGAGGTGACCGCCAGCAACAGCCATCTGCGCCCTGTGCTGGTGGATGGGGAGACAGAGGCGGATTGCCGCTGGTGTGACGACAAAATCCTGGTGCGGGCCGATGCCTGCCGCGCCCAACGGACCGGGCACGTTGTGCAATCTTTCCAGGATGCCTATATCTGCCCCTGCTTTGTCCATTCACCAGAGAGCAAGCAGATGGGGCATCTCTGCATACCCATCATCCACTCCGGGGTGGTGGGCAATGTGGTCCAGATTGTGGTGGAGCGGAAACATGGTCAGCTCTACCAACTGCTGCAGCCCTTCATCCAGGTCTTTCTCCGGGAGTCGGCCTCCACGGTGGAGGCCAAACGGTTGCTGGATACCCTGCGGGAATCCTCCCTGCGGGATCCCCTGACCACGCTCCACAATCGACGTTTTCTGGAGGAGTATGTACTGACCCTGGAATCCTCCACCAGACGACGCCAGACCCAGCTCTCCGTCCTGCTGCTGGACCTGGACCATTTCAAGGAGGTCAACGATACCTGGGGCCATGATGCCGGAGATGCGGTGCTGAAGGCCTTTGCCAAGCTGTTGAGTGCCCAGGTGGTACGCAGTTCCGACATGGTGATCCGTTATGGGGGCGAGGAATTTTTGGTGATTCTCCAGGGGAATGATGCGGCGTTCGGGGTGTCCATGGCGGAGCGGATTCGGGCGGCTGTGGAAAACCTGCGCATTCCCAGCAACAGTGTGGTGTTGCGGCGGACCGTTTCCATCGGGGTCGCCAATTTTCCTGGCGATGGGGAAAATATTGCAGAGGTCATCAAAAAAGCGGACCTGGCCCTCTATCAAGCCAAAGAGGGGGGGCGCAATCGGGTGGTGCTGTTCCAGGAGAGCACGGCCTCCCATGCGGCCGAGGCGTGATGCGGCTTCACGGACCAAGCCCCCTGTTGACACGATAGACATAGGCCAACACCTCAGCGACCGCCTTGTAAAGGGGGACAGGGATGCTCTCCCCCACCGGAATTTTGCCGAGCAGACCGACCAGGTCGGCATCCTCTATCAGGGTAATACCCGCCTCCTGTGCCCTCTGAATGATGATATCGGCAATGCGCCCCTGTCCGGAGGCCGTTATCCGTGGGGCGATGTCGCTGCTTTTGCGATAGCGCAGGGCGACTGCTTGCCGTGTGGGGGGGGGAGAATCCGGCCTCATCTCACTCTTCTCCTCATGCCTCTGCGGAAAACTGGCTGGCCAATCCTAGGGCCTGCATGCGTTGTGCCCGCAACTCTCCCGTCCCCAGGCGGGCCAGATCCAGGGCCTGCAACGGCAATTCCGCAGACAACAAGGAGAGACGCAACTCGCCGATGCGTCTGCGCAGGGCCGCCAGGCTCTCCTCCTCCTCGGCGGCAATCCGCACGGCACAGAGTCCCTCCCTGAACGAAACACGGGCCTGTACCGCACCCAACTGGGTCATGTTCAGAGAGAGCAGCATGGTGGTCATCTGGCCCGTTTTCGGGGGGCGCTTTTCCTGCCCTTCCTGTTCTTTCTCTTCCTCTCCTTCTTCCCTTCTGCGGCAGGGCTGCTGATACCAGATGGCCTCGCCCATCCCCCCCTCCATCAGCCAGAAGAGTCGATATCCCATCAGCTGACCTCCTTCCGGAGAGAGGGGCATCCGTGGGAGAAGCTCCTGCATGGCCAACAGATCTCCCAGACGATGCAGGGTGTTGCGGGTGGCCTGGGCATCGATCCCCTCGGCCTGGGGCCCGCCGGCCCTTTGACCAACCCCTCTGTTGTCGCTCTCCAACAGCAGTTCAACCATCCCCTGGCGCAACTGCTGGAGTGTGGCACGCAGATCCTGACGGGAGCCCGTTTCCAGCAGCTGCGCCAACTCGGTGATCTCACCCCGCAGCAGGGCTTGCACGGAAACGGTGGGCAGGCTGTTTTGCAACAGGGCCCGATTGCCAGACGACACACCGGACCAGCGCAACAGATGGGCAAAAAGATCAGGGGCGCGCACCAGACTCTGTTCGACGGAGGTCGCCAATCGGGCGGCTGTTTGGGAGGCACTGTCCAGCAAGCGGAAGGTCATTTCGGGCAGCAGTCGCAGCAACTCCACCTGGACCGATTCACCGACCCGCAGCGCAGGCGCCTGGGCAAAGCGGATGCCGCTGCCATCCGGGAAACGGATCACCCCGTGACCATCATGACCCATCTGGGTCACCCGACCTGTCAGAAGATCTCCCACATTCAGGCGGGCTATTGCCCCGGTCACCGGGGTTCCCTCCGGAACGGGAGCGGGTGGCAGCAAACCGGGGATAATCTTCATCAGGGCCTCCTGCGCTGCGGGCAGGTTCAGGGGGGGTTATTCCAGATCCAGATTGCGATAATCGTTGCCGTATCCGGGTTCATGGTGCCGATAATTGTCCGGATTCTGGCGGGGAAGGCGTTTAAGCAGGCGGACCTCTTCCTCCGTGAGGCCGGTTTCGGCAATCACCCGTTCCTCATTCACACCATTGGAAAGCAGCAGCTGTGCCTCCCGGTAGGTGTGTTCTCGTGAACGGCTTTCGGTGGGATGCAGAGGGGCTCGACCACCGCCATCGTGGGTGGGGCGGTTCAAAAAGCGCATCTCCCGTTGGATGGCTTGCAGTTCGCCCTGCAGACGCTCACCCACCATCCGGGTTTGGATGCCGAGTTGCACCTCGATGATGGCCAACTGTCGCCGAATCATTTCGGCATAGGCCCGATGGTCGGTGTTGGGGTCGGTTTGCTGTGTCAGGAGCTGTTCGTGGTGCTCTTTCATTTCATGACGCATACGGCGCAGTTGCGCGAAGACCACCACCAGCCCCATGTACAAAACAGCAAAGCAGACCACAATCAGCAGGTTCCAATAATTCATGATTTTATTTCCGTTGGGAAAAATGACGAATCCGTCCCCGCATACGCAAAGCCGCTTTGCTGTGCAACTGGGAGATGCGGGACTCGGTCAGGCCCAGCACTTCACCAATTTCACTCATGGTCAGCTCCTCAAAATAGTAGAGCGTAATGACCAGTCGCTCCTTTTCTGGCAGATCCTGGATGGCCTGGCTGATGGCGAGGCGCAACTGCTGCAGGCCGATGGATTCCACCGGGTCCACCCAGTTGGGGTCGGCCATGAGATCCATGGCATCCCACTCTTCATCGTCCAGGGAAGGGCGCAGATCATCGAAAGAGAGGATGGAAATCCCTCGCACAGCATCCAGATGCTGGTAAAATTCGCTCAAGGGGATGCCCATGCGCATGGCGACATCCGCATCATCGGCGGGACGACCCAGGCTGCCTTCCAACTGCAGATAAATGTCCTGGATTTGTGCGGCCACTTGCCGGACGGCGCGGGGAACCCAGTCCACGGCACGCAACTCATCCAGAATGGCACCCCGAATGCGAAAGTCCGCATAGGTTTGAAATTTGATGCCCCGTTGGGGATCAAATTTGGAAACCGCATCAATCAAACCCAGAATGCCCACTTGCACCAGATCGTCCATGTCCACGGATTGGGGCAGACGTGTCGCGATGCGGCTGGCGATATATTTGACCATGGGTGCATATTTGAGAATCAGCTCATCCCGAGTCATGCCATTCCAGGCATCTGAAATCTCTTTATTTTTATCCTGCACAGAGCTTGGCATTAACGACAACCTGTGGTTTGATTGATCGAAACTGCAACATGTTTCTTGTTCCCGATGGATACCGTTCGCCTTGGGCGGTGCCGGGGAAGCGGTCAGCGCATGGGCACAAGTTACATGTTCGACGGCATCCGTGCTTCCGCTTTCCGAATGGAATCTTCCAGCAAACGCCTCCAAAAAAAGATCATTCTGCCATCATCTTGGCGTTTTTGTTGCAAAATTCTTATCAGGTTTTCTGATAATTGCTGAAATGCCAGCGAGGATGGGGCGTGCGGGAACAGCTCCGAGACGGTTTTGCGTTGCCGGACAGCCTGGACCAGCAGAACATCGTCCGGGATAAAGCCGGCATAGTTCAGGCCAATGTTGAGATATTTTTCCGCAACCCGCGAGAGGGTGCGGTATACCTCTTTGGCCTCGGTGATATTTTTGGCTTGATTGACCACCAGGTCAAAATGGGAGACCCGGTGGTTGGTAAACATGACCTTCATCAAGGCATAGGCATCGGTCACGCTGGCCGGGTCGGGGGTAGCCACCACCATGATCCGCTCCACGGCCAACACAAAAAACCGTACATTGGGGGAGATGCCGGCCCCTGTATCCACCAATACCACATCAAAATCCGCATTCCACTGGTCGATATGGTCCATCAGGGTGGTGCGTTGCGCCTCATTCATATCGCTGAGTTCGGCCACTCCGGAGGCGGCTGGCAACACCGTGATGCCAAAGGGGCCGGGAATGGCCACCTGATCCAGGGTCAAGCGACCATCCAGCACATCCTGAATGGTATACTGAGGGCTTAGTCCCAGTACCACGTCGATGTTGGCCAGGCCGAGGTCGGCATCGATCAACAACACTTTCAGGCCTTTTCTGGCATACTGAACGGCCAGATTGACGGTGACCAGGGTTTTTCCAACGCCCCCCTTGCCGCTGGTGATGGCCATGGTATGAGGCACTTTGCGTTGTGATAGCCCGGCATTCTGGGCAGTTGCCTCGTGCAAAGGAAACGGCCCAGCCGCCGCCTTTTGGCGGGCGAGCTCCTTGAGCGTGGCGACCTGGTTGTCGAGATCCTCTATCATGTATCCTCTTTGTGTGCTCGTTTTGCAGGTGTACACACACATTCACCTGCGGCTCGGCCCATGCATCGTGGTGCGAACTGTTTCATCCTCCGGGCACTAGTTTTCTGCCTGCGTATCCCGCGCAAACCATTTGGACAAGGTTTTTGCGGACATCCAGCCCAAATTTTCCGGCACCCGCTGCCCATCGGTATACAGGGTGAGGGGCAGGTCGGCCTTGATGCAAACGTTCAAAAGGCCGCCATAGGTGACGGTTTCATCCAGTTTGGTAAAAATCAGGCCGGTGGGTTTCAACACGGAAAAACGCCGGTAAATGGCCTGTTGTTCTGCCTCCCGCACGTTGGCGGCCATGCAGAGGATAACCTCCCGCTCGTCGCCGATGTCCGGCAACAGGCTGGCGGTGGAGTTGACCTGACGGCGATTGTAGGGGCTGGAACCGACCGTATCCACCAGGACATAATCACAGCGATTCAGGGAGTGCAAACCGGCTTTGACTTCCGAAGGGGTGCGGGCCACCACCAGGCGCACCTGCAGGAGCTTGGCGTAGGTCTCCAGTTGCGCCACAGCCCCGACCCGGAAGGTATCCAGGGTGATCATACCCACCGATCGTTGCCGGTTCAGGATCAGGTCGGCGGCAATTTTTGCCAGCGTGGTGGTCTTTCCGACCCCGGTGGGGCCTACCAGGGCGATGACGCGGGCCGAGCTGGTCAGCGGGTCACGAAATTTGAGGGCACGCTGGAAGGCAACGGCCAGACCCCGCTCCTTGCCGGAACGGTCCATCAAGACGATGCGACGGGCAATGGGCTCCTCGACGCCATGCATGATCAACCAGCTGTAATTGCGGCGGCTCTCTGCATCCAATCCCGCCAACTCCCCGGCGATGTCGGCGGACTTTTCCTGGATCGGGTCGGACTCCAGAGCCGTATGGAGGGTATTTCCCCTGGGGCCATACATCTCCGTCGACTCTTCCCGGTCATCGCTTCCATCGGCTG
>JADGCE010000005.1:16873-44276 GCA_015229095.1 Magnetococcales bacterium
CCCCTGGGGCCATACATCTCCGTCGACTCTTCCCGGTCATCGCTTCCATCGGCTGTCCTGCTCTCACTGGTCGCTGCCCTGCTCTCGCTGGTCGCGGCAGCGGTCGCCCCCGATTCAGATGCCGTCGACAGTCTGGCTGAGGCGGCGGGTTCCTGGGAGAGAGGTTTGCTGACCTCCGCTCTGCTGCTGGCTGTTTTGACCGGCGGGTAGTCAACCGGATCATCCACAACCCTGGAAAAACGACCACTTGTGGTGGGTGCAGCCGGTCGCACCGGCGGGACAACCTCTGCCTGCCGCCCTGCTGCTGCGGGGGGTGTGGGTCGCGTCTGCGGCGGGTTGCTGCTCTCCTGGGAGAGATCCCGGGCGTTGGGGCCGGGGCAGGCGGTCACTTCGATCACCGTGCGTCCCAAGGTCATGCCACCACCGGGGAGGCGGATGCTGCGGGTCGAAAGGATCACGGCATCGGCGCCCAGCTTTTCCTTGACCTCTTTGAGCACCTCACGCATGTCTTTCGCCTGAAAGGTGGAAATTTTCATGGTCTGCTCACAGGGCGATCCGGGTGTGGGGTGAGTGGATGTGATTGGCCGATCATGAGAGTGTCACCGATCCCAAGGAGTGAATGGCAACGTTGGAGGGAATCTCATTCTGAGAAATCACCACGAGATGGGGAATGGCGGCCTCTGTCGCCTGCTTGACGAACGGGCGTACCCGGGATCCGGTCAGGATGACCGGTTGGACAACCTGCGAGGCAATATGTTCCACAGCGTCTCGGACTCGATTCAGAAAAAGGGTCGCTGAACGAGGTGCTAAAGCAAGATAGGAACCATATTCTCCATCCACCACCGCTTCGGCGATCATGTTTTCTGCATCGGCCCCCAATATCAGGGCGGAGAGGGCCCCTTGCTCGTCCAGATAGGCGGATACCAGGGAGCGGGAGAGGGATTGCCGCACCAACTCCACCAACTGGGCGGGCTGTTTGATCACTTTGGCATAGTCGGCCACGGTTTCAAGGATTGTGGTCATGTCGCGGATGGAGACCCGCTCCCGCAGCAACCCCTGCAGCACTTTCTGGATGCCGCCCAGGTTGACCACATTGGGTACCAGCTCGTCCACCAGCTTGGGTTGGTTTTTGCTGACCAGATCCAGGAGGTGCTGCACCTCTTGCCGGTTCAGCATTTCGTGGGCATGGGTGTGGATCAGCTCGGTGGCATGGGTGGCCAACACCGTCGCGGCATCCACCACGGTATAACCGAGCATTTCCGCCCGTTCCCGATCGTTGCCGTTGATCCAGATGGCGGGCAGGCCGAAAGCGGGCTCCTTGGTGGGGACTCCCTCCACGGTGCCGGTGACCGAACCGCCCTCCATGGCCAGATAGTTGCCGGGTCTGAGCTCGCCCCGTCCCACCTCCACCCCTTTGATCAGGAAGGCATATTCACCGGGCTTGAACTGCAGGTTGTCCTTGATATGGATGGGGGGCACCACAAACCCCATGTCGATGGCGAACTGTTTGCGGATGGCGCGAATTTTTTCCAGCAAGGTGCCATTTTGACTCTCATCCACCAGGGGGATCAGCCCATACCCCACATCCAGACGCAGGAGATCCAGGGCCAGAAAGCTTTCGATGGGCTCTTCCTGCTTGGACTCTTCCCGCGCATGGGCCACCTCTTCCCGGGCATGGGCCCACTCCCGTGCATCCCGGCGTCGGAACAAAAACTGGGACCAGAGGGCCATGGCAATGGCCAACAGGGCAAAGGGTCCGGTGGGCATGCCGGGCATCAGGGCAAAGAGGCCCAATACGCCGGAGCTGAGGAGGATGACGCGGGGTTGGGCGGTGATCTGGCCTCCCACATGATCCGCCATGTGTTCGTCACTGGAGGCGCGGGTGACCAAAAAACCGGCGGCGGTGGAGATGACCAGGGCAGGAATCTGGGCAACCAGACCATCGCCAACGGTCAACAGGGTGTAGATATGGGCCGCTTCGCCGGCGGAGAGTCCCTGCTGGGCGACACCGACGATAAATCCGCCGATAATATTGATAAACGTAATTAAAATACCTGCCACAGCATCGCCGCGGACAAACTTGGAGGCACCGTCCATGGCCCCGAAAAATTCAGATTCCGCCTCAATTTCCCGACGCCGCTGCTTGGCCTCGGCCTCGGAGACCAAGCCGGAATTCAGGTCGGCGTCAATAGCCATCTGCTTGCCGGGCATTTTGTCCAAGGTGAAGCGGGCGGCCACCTCGGCGATGCGCCCGGCACCCTTGGTGATCACGATAAAGTTGATGATCACCAGAATGGTAAAGACAATCACCCCGACGACGGCATTGCCCCCCACCACAAACTGACCAAACGAGCGGATCACCTCGCCCGCCGCCCCCTCTCCTTCCGCACCGTGGAGCAGGATGATACGGGTGGTGGAAATATTCAGGGCAAGGCGAAACAGGGTGGCCATCAGCAGTACGCTGGGGAAGGAAGAAAAATCCAGGGGACGATGGACATAGACAGTCGTCAAAAGGATGACGATCCCCATCGAAATATTGACGGAGAGGAGCATGTCCAGCAGGAAAGTGGGCAACGGGATGATCATGATCGTCAGGATGGCGATAATCCCAAACGCCATGACAACGTCATTGACCCCCTGGACGCGGGGCAGTGATCTGGGCAACGGTAATGCGGGCAACGCTTTCTCCAGAATGCATGCAACAGCGCAGTGCGTGTGGTCGGCGCTGTTGGCAACGGTTACAGCAGGGCATGTCAAGCGGGACTGCGGAAAAACCCTCTCTGACGCCACGCAAACATCATACCGTAACTCAAATATTTTTCAATGGGCGAGGATTTATCACGCTGTATTTTTTGGCAAATATCTTCCCGCTCCGCCGTTCTCGTGCAGGGGAAACGCCAGAGCGTTTCCCGGAAGGGTGTCGACACGCCAGCAACGGGGCCGAACAACCCGGCCCGAATCTTTCACTGGGCTCTTTTTATTCAATAATTTTACGAAACAGTTAAAATTTCGTTACCCTCCGGGGTGATCAACACGGTATGTTCAAATTGGGCAGAGAGGGAGTGGTCTTTGGTGACGACCGTCCATTGATCGGGCATCAATTTGACCTCCGCCCGACCCTGGTTGATCATGGGTTCGATGGTAAAAATCATACCGGGCAGGAGTTTTGCCCCTCTCTCCCGGGTGCCGTAATGGAGCACGGCGGGCTCCTCGTGAAAGGAGCGACCGATGCCATGACCACAATATTCCCGCACCACGGAGCAGTGCTGCTGGCGGGCATGCTGCTCAATGGCCGCGCCGATATCGCCAAAATAGCCACCGGGTTGTGCCGCTGCAATACCCACAGACAAACACTCTTCCGCGACCTGGACCAGCTTTTTGTTGCGGGATGTGGGAGGGCCCACAAAAAATGTCCGGCTGGTATCCCCATGGAAACCGTTCAGATAAACGGTCACATCGACGTTGATAATGTCGCCTTCCCGCAGGATCCGTTGACTGGGAATGCCGTGACACACCTGATGGTTGACGGATGTGCAGATGGATTTTGGAAATCCCTGGGGATTGCGCGGTGTCGGTCGATAGTTCAGCGGGGAGGGGGTGGCCCCATGATCCAGAATAAATTGATGGCACAGGGTGTTGAGTTGATCCGTGGTGACACCAGGCTGGACATGGGGTGCAATCATCCGCAGGGTCTGGGCGGCCAACCGACAGCTCAAACGCATGCTTTCAATCTCTTCCGGGGTTTTGATGAGGATCATTTTTTGCAGGGCCTATCCTAGGGATTGGTCGGTGCTTTTTGCAATTGCACCTGGGACATGAGGGTTCGGCCCTCCCGTTTGAAGGCAACTTCCACCAGGTCTCCCGGTCGCATCAGGGTGAGCATTTGCACCAGAGCTTCCGGGGAGTTGACGGCTTGGCGATTGATGGCAACGAGGAGATCTCCCGCACGGAGGTCGGCCTGCTCCGCCGGACTGTGGGGCGCAACATCCACGATGGAGATGCCTCCGGGGGCCACATTTGAAGCGATACCCAGCCAAACCGTGGGGGTTGGCGGTGGAAACCGCTCCTCCCAGGATTGCGACTGGGAACTCCAATCGCCCCGCTCCTCTTTTTCCCGCAGGAAAGGAGGGGTTGGGGTGGGTGCGGGGGTGGCGGCAGCGGGGGCTTCCGTACCGGGTCGGGCGGGGTAGAGGCGGCTGGTTGCGGTCGGCGGGGAGGAGGGGTGCTCCTCGCCGCTTTCCAGGGTTGTGCGGATTTTGATCTCCTCGCCGCGCCGCCACAGGGTCAGGGTGACCTCTTTGCCGGCGGTGGTGTTGGCAAGCACTTCGGCAAAATGCTCCACGGAGCGGAGGTTGATGGTGTCGATGGCGCGGATGAGATCCCCCCTTTTCAGGCCGCTGCGATCTGCCGGACTCTCCTTGAAAATGTCTGCCACCTGTACCCCCTGGGGGGGGTGGACAGTCAAGCCCAACCAGCCGCCCGCCAGCACCGCATGGGGCAGCATCAGGAAAGAGACCGCCATACAGGATGATAGAAAATGTTTCGCCGTCATCTGTTTCAGAACCCTCCTGCGCTGTTGGTCGCTAGAGCAAACCCAATAGCCGCGCCCGCACCCGCTCCACCGGCATCTCCTCTCCCGTCCAGATTTTAAACCCTCGACGACCCTGATGGATCAACATGCCCAAACCGTTTTGCACCGCCAGTCCCCGCCGTTTGGCGGCACGCAACAGGGGCGTCTCCCGGGGCGCGTAAACAATGTCGTAGATCAATGCAGTGTCAGGCAGGCGGTCCATCTCCACCATCTGCATCTCCTCCCCCGCCAAACCCAGGAGGGTGGTATTGACCAACAGGTCAACCCCTTCCAGGGGCAGAGGTTCCTGGGGTACCGCCCGCAGCGTGGCCTGGGGATAGTGGGGGGCCAGATCAGCCAGCAACTGTTCGGCACGGGCCAGGGTGCGATTGGCCACCGTGAGGGTGCGAATGCCCGCCTCCAGCAATCCCACCACCACGCCACGGGCGGCCCCTCCTGCGCCCAACACCAACACCGACCGGTCACCCCACTCCGTGCTGGAGCGCCAGCCCTCCGTCTCGGCCAAGGCATCGGTAAATCCCTGGGCGTCGGTGTTATACCCCCGCAGCAGGCCGTCCGGATCAATGGCGACCGTGTTGACGGCACCGATGCGCTCTGCCAGGGGGTCCAGCCAATCCATCAGGGGCAGCAGGGCCTCCTTGTGCGGGACGGTGGCATTAAAACCCCGCATGCCCATGGCAACAAAACCGCGCACGGCCTCCGGCAACCGTTCCGGGTAAAC
The DNA here is from genome assembly GCA_015229095.1 of Magnetococcales bacterium. Taxonomy (GTDB): domain Bacteria; phylum Pseudomonadota; class Magnetococcia; order Magnetococcales; family Magnetaquicoccaceae; genus Magnetaquicoccus. The sequence goes on from JADGCE010000005.1 coordinate 22,186, forward strand.
ATGAAAAGCCAGATAGCGCATGTTCAACCCCAGCCAGGCCAGCGCCGGGTTGTGCAGTGCCGGAGAAAGACTATGGGCAACCGGGTGACCGATGACCCCCAGCAGGCGGGTTTGCGCGTTGGGAATGTGGGCGAATGGATTGTCGAAAGCAATATTGCTCACGGCCTGGTCTCCTCTGAGGGTGGTTTGCGGCAAACAACAAACCAACGCGGGCAGCATAGCATATTTTTCGGATCGTGCGAGTCAAAATCGCGCTCTCCTCTCCCTCTCCTCCCACGCCGGGGCGACAGGCGGCAGAGGATTGTGTCAGGATGTAACGGCATGCTGCCGGTTGGCAAGGTCTGTTTGCGGCCTGTCTCAAAAAAACCTTGCCTTTTCCCTCATCAATCGGCACGATGAAGCGGCTTCCGGTGCGGTTGGAAAAGGGCACCGGAGGTGCAAGCCTTGCAGACGACCCGCTGCCTGGAGCCTTTTCGGTTCCATGCGAGGGGCGCGGCTTGTCCATTGTTTTTTCACACTGTAAGGAGGGGACGGCCTGTCGGGTTGTCCTGTGTATGCCTTGACCGAACCATTGAGCCTTGAACAGTCCGGCATGACGCCATTTCTCTCGTCGCTGCGCTGCATTTTTTTGGTGTGCCAACATCACGGCATCGAGGTGACGCCGGAGCGGTTTCTGGGTGCCAAAGAGGATGATATCGTCGGCTCCGTGCTGCGCCTGATGCACGAGGTAAACCTGAAAGGCAAACTGCTCAGAAAACGCAAGTGGCAGGATCTGGCCAGTTTGGGGACGGCCTATCCCGTGATGACAGAAAAAAAATCAGGCCATTGGGTCATCGTCGCCAGCGTGGTGAAGACCGCCGACGGCGCCGAAAATGTCGCGGTGATGGATCCCTGTTCCGAATCCGCCGGCCTTGCTCTGGTTTCCCGTCAGCAGTTTGAAGAGCAATGGAACGGCACCATCCTGCTCATCAAACGTGAATACAACCTGGACGATGGACCCCGCACCTTCGACCTCCGCTGGTTTCTGCCGGAGATCATGAAAAATGCAAAATATTTTCGTGATATTATCGTCGCCGCCACCATGGTGAACCTGCTGAGTTTTGTCATGCCCCTGTCGTTCCAGATCATGTTGGACAAGGTTGTCCCCCATCAGAGCTACCAGACATTGTTCACCATGGTCGTCATTTTGGTGGTTGCGACAATATTTGACGGTTTGTTCACCTACGTGCGCTCCATGTTGATGATTTATGCCACCAACAAAATCGATGCCCAATTGATTGTGCGGACCTTCGAGCATCTGTTGCGCCTGCCCATGCCCTTCTTCGAGAGCATGCCCACCGGTGTTTTGATCCGGCACATGCAGCAGACGGAATCCATTCGTGGCTTTTTGACGGGGGGGCTGTTCCATACCCTGCTGGATGCCTCCGCCCTGCCCCTCCTGTTGGTGGCCCTGACTCTGTACAGCAAACTGCTGACCGGCGTGGTGCTGCTCTATACCCTGGGCATCGCGGCGATCATCGGCTTGATGATACCCGCCTTCAAAAAGCGGTTGGAGCAGCTCTACACGGCAGAGGGTTCCCGCAACGCCGACCTGGTGGAGACGGTGCATGGCATGCGCGCGGTAAAATCCCTGGCTCTGGAGCCGTTGCGCAAAGCCACCTGGGACAGAAAAGTGGCCAACTGCATCGAACAGCGCACCTCCGTCGGACAATTCGGGGCCATTGCCGGTACCCTGACCCATATGCTGCAGGGTGCCATGGGACTGACCGTTCTCAGCCTGGGCATCTTTCAAGTGTTTGACGGCGAGATGAGCATCGGCGCCCTGGTCGCCTTCAACATGCTTTCCGGACGGGTCACCGGTCCCCTGGTACAGATCGTCAGCCTGATCAACGCCTATCAGCAGACCGCGCTCTCCGTGACCATGCTGGGTCATGTCATGAACCATCCCCCCGAACGGGATCCCAATCAGCGGGGCATCCGTCCGGTGATCACCGGTCAAATAGAGTTCCAGGATATCACCTTCCGCTACGACAAGTCGGCAACTCCGGCCCTGCGCGGCGTCTCTTTCCGGGTGGAAGAGGGGCAGGTGATCGGCGTGGTGGGTCGCTCCGGTTCAGGAAAGACCACCATCACCCGGCTGATTCAAAGCATTCACAGCGCACAGGAGGGGATGGTTCTCCTGGATGGCAACGATATCCGCCATTTTGAACTGCCCCATCTGCGGCGCAGCATTGGCGTGGTCTTGCAGGATAATATCCTGTTCCGTGGCACTGTGCGGGAAAACATTGCCGCTGCCAAACCCGATGCCACCCTGCTTGAGGTGATCGAAGCGGCCAAATTGGCGGGAGCCGATGAGTTTATTGATCGTCTCTCCCACTCTTACGAAACCTATGTGGAGGAGGGGGCCTCCAATTTTTCGGGGGGGCAACGCCAGCGGATCGCCATTGCCCGCGCCCTGTTGTTAAGCCCGCGTTTGTTGATTTTTGACGAGGCGACCAGCGCGTTGGATCCGGAAAGCGAAGCGATCATTCGGCACAGTCTGAGCAGAATTTCCAGTGGGCGCACCATGATTATCGTTTCCCATCGACTCTCCTCCCTGACTTCGGCGGATGCCATTCTGGTGCTGGATCGGGGCGAAGTGGTGGATATGGCCCCCCACCAGGTGCTGTTGGAGCGTTGTGAGATCTATCGACATCTGTGGGATCAACAAAACAGCTTTTGATCGGGGGGTGTTGTGTCGTGAAATCACAGGAAAAAGAGAGGGATTTCCAGGATCGGATCCACAAGGCGGCGGAGGTTGTCGCTGCCGCCGATGCCCTGTTGATCACGGCCGGGGCGGGCATGGGGGTCGACTCCGGGTTGCCCGATTTTCGCGGCAAGCAGGGTTTCTGGCAGGCCTACCCGGCTATCAAAAAAATGAACTTGGCTTTTGAAGAGGTGGCCAACCCGAAATGGTTCAAGCAGCATCCCCGTCTGGCCTGGGGATTTTACGGGCATCGGCTCAACCTGTACCGGCGCACCACCCCCCATGCCGGTTTTGCACGCCTGCTGGAGATGGGGCAAGGCAAGGCGCACGGTCTCTTTGTGTTGACCTCCAATGTGGATGGGCAGTTTCAGGCCGCCGGCTTCGATCCGGGGCGCATCGAGGAGTGCCACGGCTCCATCCACCATTTGCAATGCAGCCAATGTTGCGGGGAGCCCGTTTGGAGTGCCCAGGGGGTCAATCTGGCCATCGACTCGGAATCGCTGCAAGCCATCGGCGCGTTGCCCACCTGTCCCCGTTGCGGCGCGCTGGCGCGTCCCAACATTTTGCTGTTTCGTGACCGATCCTGGCTGGAAGAGCGTACCAAACAGCAGGGGGAGGCCCTGTGGCAATGGCTCGAAGATCTGTTGGTGAGGGCGCATCGTCTGGTCATTCTCGAAATCGGCGCAGGCACCACCGTGCCGACGATTCGCCATCGCTCCGAGTTTTATGCCAAGCTGCACCACGCCACCTTGATCCGCATCAATCCCCAGGATCATCACGTCAGCAAGGCCCGCCATATTTCCCTGCCGATGAAGGCCCTGGAGGCCTTGGAGGCTATTGGGCAGCAGCTATTGCGCAATGGCCAGGGGGCGGGCTGACGGCCACCCTACAGGGGATTGGCAGAGTTGATAAACCGATGCTCCAGGGCAAAGCGGTCGGCCAGATGCTCTCCCAGGGCCTGCACTCCGAACATTTCGGTGCGGTGGTGACCGGCCGCCACATAATGGATCCCCTCTTCTTTGGCAAAATGGTAGACATATTCCGTGGCTTCGCCACTCAGGAACAGATCCGCCCCTTTCTGGTGGGCCTCCCGTAACAGTTCGGGGGCGGCTCCGCTGCAGAGGGCGATCCGTTGGATCTGCTCCGGACCGAAAGGCAACACCAGCGGCTCTCCCCCGAACAGGGCCGTGATCTCTGCAACACACGCGCTCAATGACCAGGCCGGTCGGCGGAGTCCCATGGCGGAGAGGTATGTGCCCCGATAGAGGGCGAACGGTTCCCCCACCTCCAGGTGCAAGCGTTGCAAAATTTGGCTGTTGTTGCCCAACTGGGGGTGACAGTCCAGGGGCAGGTGATAGGCCATCAGACTGATGTCATTCTGCAGAAGCCAGTGCAGGCGCTTCTTGAGGCTTCCCTCCACCACCCTGGGTTCCTTGTCCCAAAACATGCCATGGTGTACCAGAATCAGGTCGGCTTGCCACTCGGTGGCCGCCTGAAACAGCTCCAGAGAGGCGGAGACCCCGCTGACGATGCGGGCCACTTCGGGCCTGCCCCGCACCTGGATGCCATTGGGGACATAATCGGTGATGGCGGTGACATTGAGCAGTGTGTTGGCATACTGTTCCAGTTCGGTGAGCAGGGGCATGGGCGTTCCTCACGGGGCGGGAAAAAGGGTGTGCAACACCTGCTCATAAACCTGGGTCAATGGTTCCAGATCGGCGACGCGCAGTTGTTCATTGATCTGGTGGATGGAGGTGGAGAGCAGGCCAAACTCCACGGTTTGCGGGCAATCCAGGGAGATAAAACGAGCATCCGAGGTGCCCCCGCCGGTGGAGGGGGTGGGGGTGATTCCGGTAACCTGCCGGACACTGTGGGTAACGGCCTCCAGCAGGGGGCCGGCAGCGGTGAGAAAGGGCAGTCCGGAGAGTTGGGTGGTCAGGGTGTAGCGGAGGGCGGGCTCCTCTTGATCCAGCAGATCCCGGAGCTGTTGTTCCAACCGTTCCGGGGTGCTCTCCGTGCTGAAGCGAAAGTTGAAGGTGACCCGCAGGCTGTCGGGGATGACATTGTGGGAGCCATCACCGGCGTAGATGTTGGTAAATTGCAGGCTTGTGGCGGGAAAATGGGCATTGCCGGCATCGAAGGCATGGCGGGCCAGACGGGCGATGAGGGGAGCGGCCCGGTGGATGGGATTGTCGGCCAGGTGGGGATAGGCCACATGTCCCTGGCGACCATGCAGGATCAGCGTGCCATTCAGGGAGCCGCGCCGGCCTATTTTGACACCGTCGCCCAGCTGCTGCATGCAGGTGGGTTCGCCCAGCAGGCAATAGTCCAGGCGCTCCTGCCGCTCCCGGAGCCAGTGCAAAACGCGCACGGTGCCATCGGTGGCGACCCCTTCTTCATCGCCGGTGATGAGAAAGGAGAGGGTGTTGTGCTGGATAAAATCCGGCCGGTTGTGCAAAAAACGGGCGGCGGCTGCCAGCATGGCGGCGATGCCCCCTTTCATGTCGCTGGCACCGCGACCGATCAGATGGCCGTCGTGGATTTCGGCGGCAAACGGCGGGGAACGCCACAGGCTGGGATCGCCGGTGCTGACCACATCGGTATGGCCTGCGAAACAAAAATTTTTGCCCGGATGGCCATCCGATGGGCCAATGCGGGCATAAAAATTATCCACTTCGCCAAAGCGCAGGGGATGGACGGTAAAGCCCAACTCTTGTAAAAGAGTTATCAATAGAGTCTGGCAACCCTGATCCTGCGGGGTGACGGAGGGTGCCTGGATGAGGGCAATGGCCAATTCCAGGGGGGAGGGGAGCTGTTTCATGGCGGGTTTCCCGTGATGTGCAAACACTCAAGACAGACAAACCAGGGGGGTTATTTGTTCCACGGCATGATGGGCACCGTGCTGATGCTGTTTTTGGGACTGCCATCCACCAGTTTGTCGCTGTAGACCAGATAGACAAGAACATTGCGTTTTTTGTCAAAAAAACGCACAACCTGCATAGTCTTGAAGAGCAGGCTGGTTTTCTGGGTAAAAACCGCCTCTTTGTCTTGCAAATCCCCGTTGATCTGGATCGGCCCCACCTGGCGGCAGGCAATGGAGGCATCCGAGGTATCCTCCGCCAACCCCAGGGCACCCTTGACCCCCCCTTTTCTGGCTCGGCTTAAATGACAGGTGACCCCTGCCACTTTGGGATCGTCAAACGCCTCGATGACAATGTCATCGTCGCGGCTGAGGAGACGAAAGTTGGTGTCGACACTGCCGATGATCTCCGCCAAGGCGGGCCAGGGCATGAGCAACAGGCCGATCAGGAGGAACAGGATTCTGTGGGACATCTTCTCTCCGCAGGTGGTTTGGGTGCGCGTCATCATGCAACCGTGGGAAAAACGGTGCAGTTTTATTTGACAATCATCGAAAACGGGAATATTTCCCCCTTCGACCGTGGTGTGGTTGTGTGTCGCCGTGTTTGTGTTTGTGCGACGCTCCATTTTTCGTGGCAACACACCCCATCCGCAGGGCATTATGGAGGGGTTGTCTGTGTCAATCAATGCTTTCATTCCATGAATCCGCAAGAGGTGTGCCGGTGTCCTCTCCTTTGGCCAATCTGAAACGATCCCTCGGATTGTCTGTATCCGGGTGGTATTTGCCGATTCCGTGGGCGGGCTGGGCGGTTGTCTGGCTGCTGACCGCTTTTTTGGCCAGTCGCACCCATCCCGAACTCTGGTTGCTCCCCAGCTGGCCCGGTGGGGGGGATATCGCCTCGCATATCCTGCCTGCGGCCCGCTTTCAGGAATGGTTTTTGGAGCATGGCAGGATCTCCGGTTGGATGCCAGAAAATTTTGCGGGTTTTCCGGCTTTTACATACTATTTCCCCTTTCCCTTCCTGGTCATCACCCTGACCTCCCTGCTGGTTGAGCTGCCGTTGGCATTCAAATGGATGGCGATCCTGCCTGCCTTTGCTTTGCCGACGGCCATTTGCTGGTCCACAGGGGTGATGGGGTGGTTCTGGCCGGCACGCCTGTTGGCAACAACAGCCACAGTGGGATTTTTGCTCAACGAAGGCAATGCACTGTGGGGCGGCAACCTGCCTTCCCTGTTCTCCGGGGAGTTTGCCTACAGTTGGGGGCTGCTGGCGGTCATCCTCTTCATGCCTTGCCTGGAACGACTCCGATATCGGGGAGGGGCGGGTTGGTTTCTGGCTGCGCTGCTGGCCGAGATGGTCGCTGCATTGAGCCATGGTATTGCCATCCTGATGGTAGGGTTTGGATCGTTTTTCTACCTGCTGTTGTCCAGGGGGAATGGAGGTCTGTGGTGGATCTTTGTCCGCCTGCATCTGCTCGCCTTTTTGCTGCTGGGATTCTGGCTGGTGCCGCTGCTGGCCAATCTTCCCTGGGTCATCCCCAATGATCGGAATTATTGGGTGGCCAGCCAAGGGTTTGATTCCCTTTGGCCCCATGCCTTCCGTTGGGTTTGGATAGGGCTGCCCGCCTGGTTGGGATGGATGTTCAGAGAAGCGCAGTTCCGGTCGGCTGTTCTCCCTTTTTTGGCCATGGGGTTGGTGGGGGTGCTGGGTTTTATCGCAGCCCCCTGGTCAGGGTTGGCCGACGTGCGATTTTTGCCATTCACGCAATTGAGCAGTGCCGTGGTATTGGCGGGAGCCCTGGGGTGGTGGATGCAGCACGGTTGCCGTATCCATGCTCCTGTCGTCTCATCCAGGGCGACGCACGCCGTTGCCATGCTCTTTTCTGTCGTCATGACGCTTTTGCTCGTTCTCTACTGGAATGTTTCGACGGGTATGGTCAAGAGCCGCTCTGCAGCCTATTTTTCGGGTTATGAAGGCATGCAACGCTGGCCGCTCTACAGGCAACTGGCCGACCATCTGCGGGGGGGGCTGGCATCGCCCCGGGTTCTTTCTGAGCAAAATCTCGCCAACGGAGAGATCGGGGGCAACCGGGCGTTGGAGGCCCTGCCCCTGTTTGGCTCTCGACCTGTTCTGGATGGGTTGTACATGGAGTCGGCCATCTCGGCCCCCTTTGTTTATCAGTTGCAGGATGCGATATCCACCGTGCCACACCGGCGGGTTGCCCGCTACCCTGCCCTGGAGAGTGACATAACAAAAATTGTCAATCATATGGGTGAATTGGCGGTGGACACCCTGATTTTGCGGGCTCCCGAAACGAAAAAACGCTTTTCCGAGGATGACCGTTTTCAAAAAGAGGCGGAAATCGGCCCCTTTCTGCTGTTGCGTTTGCGGACGGGAACGCCTTCCCTGTTGGAGCTGCTTGCCGTACCTTTGCAAGCAGAAACGCGCCGTGAATGGCTGGAGCGCGCCTTTTCCCGTTTTCTGACCCAACACCCCTATCCAAGCAGGATGGTGTTTCTCCAGGAGGGGGAAGAGATGCCGACCATACCTCCCCACTGTGGGGGAGGAACCGCCCGGATGGAAAGCCTGCAACGGGAACGGATGGTGATCACAACCGACCGACCGGGATGCCCCCTGATGGTGCGTATGAGTTATCATCCCAAATGGCGTTCCCTGAGTGGTGAGCCCGTTTATCTGGTGGAACCCTTTTTTATGCTCCTCTTTCCCAGAACGGAGCGGCTGGAGTTGGCCTATCTGCCCCATGAGGCGGACAGGTTGGGAGGCGTTTTGACGCTGTTTGGGCTGCTCCTGTTGCTCTTGTTGGTGATCCCAGGTCGTTTGCTCCCCGCCTGGTGGAGAGTAGAAAACCCGCCTCTGGACCGGAAAAGTCCAGGGAAACCCTCTGTTTTTGATTATGGGGCCCTGCTCGGAGGGGTGGGCATGGGGCTGCTCCTGGGTTTGGGTTGGTATTTTTCTCCCAATCGCGCCTATCAGGCGGGTCATGCCCTGATCCATCAATTGCGCTTTACAGAGGCGGCCCCTCTCCTGGATCAGGCCGCACAGGAGCGGCGGGGTTGGGCACGGCGGGCAGAGGCACTCTACTGGGCGGGCCTGGCCTGGGATCTGGGGGGGGGGCCCCTGGAGGCGGCACAGCGCTACCAGACAGTGCTGGAACGCTATCCCGCCAGCCGTCTCGCCCCGGAGGTGCTGTATCGCTTGATCGTGTTGTACCGCAAACAGGGAGACAGGGTGCGCGCCCGAACCCTTCAAGAGCATCTGGCCGTCCAGTATCCCGGTTCTCGTTGGCTGACCCGCAGTCAGAACGCTGCGGAATGATTGTTTGGGCACTCCGATCTGTTCTGTACGGGATGCACACGGTGAGGAGTGGCTATCATGGGAGCGTTTGTGATGACAAATAGAGAGGGTTCGCCGGATTCCCGGCCCGTCACTTCGACCAATCTCCTGCTGCTGACCCTGATCCTGTTGACATGGGGCAGTTTTGTGACGGGTGGAAGCTGGGAGTTCAATATGCCTGAAATGCTTGGAAAATATTATGATGCCCTGGGCGAGAGTCTTCTCGAAGGTCGTTGGGATGTGCCCTGTGACACCATTGCCTGGGAGGCTCTGGAAAAGGATGGACGCTGTTATGGATATTTTGGCCCAACTCCCGCCATCGTTCGTCTGTTGCTGCGTACACTTGTGACCCCGGAATACCACCTGAGCCGTCTTTCCGTGTTGTTGGCTCTCATCGTACAGCTGATATTCATGCTGTGGTTTGTCAAAATATATCGGTCAGAATGGCAGGATGGGCCCCAACGCGGACCTTGGCCCATGGAGGTTCTCCTGCCCGTGCTGGGTGGCCTGGGCGCTACCACACTCTACCTGACCAATCCCGCCTTTCTGTATCACGAGGCCATCGCCTGGGCCAATGCGTTTGCACTCGGGGTCTATGCCGTGTTGTTTCAATATTTTTTGCGGCCGCAGGGACGACTCCTCTTTTTGGCTCTGCTGCTCACGGCTTTTTCTCTCCATGCACGCTTCACGGCGGGCTACGGTGCCCTGTTGGCCTTGGCAGGGGCTTCCATCTGGACCATCCTGGTTGTCACGGGAGGCTGGCCCAGGTTGACCTCTTGGCTCTGTCGTTCCACACCAAGCCACAGGGATGGCGGCTCCCTGAGGAGAACTGCGGCGGTGGTTTTGTTCCTGGTCCTCTTTCTGGCGACCACCCCGTTCTTGATATCCCTGGCCAAACATGGGGAACTCTCTTTGTTTCCATTGAAATATCAGGTCTCTTACCAGGATGATGCCAGGCGTCTGCAGAATATCCAGGGATCTTTTGTCCAACCCGCCAACCTGTTATTCAATGCATACCATTTTTTCAACCCGATCAGTTTTTATCGGATAGAGTGGTTTCCCTATTTCCAGATGGGGCCGACGGATACCTGTCTGGACGCAGGATCCCCTGTTCGTTTCGATTTGGTGGAACCCATGCTTTCCATCCCCAACAGCATGCCTGTGCTCTTTTTCCTCTCCCTGATGGGTCTGCACCGCATTTTCCGTAAAAAGAGTCCGTTATCCGTATTGCGTATCCCGGTGCTTGGTGCGGCTGCTGCCGGGGGTACGGTGTTGCTGGTTTCCGCCTTCACCCATCGCTATTCCCATGATTTTTTTCCATTGCTTTTCCTGGCGGGCAGCGCCGGTTTGCACAGTCTGGCGCAGCGCAACTACCCACCTTTGCTGCGGATCCTGTTGCCACCCTTTGTTTCCCTGTTGGTATTGGCAAGCCTGTATATCGGTGCAGCAACCGCTCTGTTATCGCCTTATCGCAATGCGGAAATGAGCGGTATCCTGCAGAGAATCCGCCATCATCTGGATGGTTCTGTCTCTACCCTAGATGTATTGCAGAATGGGTTGATGTATGAGGGTTGTAACGGTATTCGTATGAAAGATGGGCAATATAATATGATCGTCAACAAGCCTCTTCCGGAAGGGGTTGTGCCAGGCCGTTTTCTGCTCTTCAGGACGAGCGGAGAACGAAGAATTACTAAAATTGTTGATTATGGTATGGGAATCGTTAAAATTTTCGTGGAGGGCCCCCTGGATCCAAAAAAGGATGGGGTGCCCAATCCGGTAAAGGTCGTGGGTTTGCTTCACAGCGACTAAAGATCTGAATCCGTTTCCCTCAGTCGTTCGGCATGGTTGTGTGCTTCTTGCAAGAGGAAAGAGAGCGAAGGGCGGGGGGAGGCCTCCACGACCAGTTGGAATGCAAACAGGGAACGGAAGAGTGCGATACAGGCCCGGTTGACCGCCAGCAACAGTTGGCCGAGCCCTCCTGAAAACAGGAAGGGGAAGGGCACCGGTGAACCCCACACCTGGCGGATGTGAAAGTTGGTTTGGTGCAGCAGGCGCAAAAGAGAGGCCTCTGTGAACAGTCGGCAGTGGGTCATGTCCAGAATGCCCCGTTTGCCATAGTTGAAACAGCCAAACAGCAGGGAGAGGCGGGTGAGAATAAAGGCCACGTTGCCTGTACTGACAATGACTCGTGCTTCGGGTCGCAGGCCGCTGGCCTGCAGGGAGAGCATCAGCATTTCCGGTTTGGTCAAATGTTCCACCACATCGAGGAGAAGGACGACGTCAAAGAGGCTGTAATCGAGTTCTGGCAAACCGGAATCCATATCATGGAGGATGAAATGATCCAGCTCTTGCGTCGGCACAAAACGGTCCACACCCGTGACATGGCACCCTTTATGGCGCAAGGCGGCACCCACCATCCCCGCGCCGCATCCCAGATCCAACACCTTTGCGCCTGATGGTATGCGTTCGACACTCCACCGGTGGGGGCTGGCAAAGCCGAGTTTTTCCTTGTAGTGTTTGTTGGAATGAGCTTCCGGGGCGCAATCATATTTTATATCATATAAAACATGGAAGTTTTGCATGGCTGCTTTCAAGGTGGTTTTGACAACGTTGATAGCATAGTGCATACCATTTACATTACAAATCTCATCGCCATAATGGGTGGGAATGGCTTTTTCGGCGATGCGCAGCCCGGCCTGCTGCAACTGTATGATGATTTCGGTGTCGAAATGGAAATCGTTGGTATTCAGATGAAAGGGAATTTTTTTCAGGGCATGCACCCCATAGACGCGATAACCGGTATGATATTCGCTGAGACGACACCCCAAAAGGGCATTCTGGATGGCTGTCAACACGGTATTGCCCACAAACTTGTATCGGGGCATGCCACCCTGGAGCGCGCGTTTGGGTTGCAACATGCGGGAACCCAGCACGGCATCCGCCGTATCGGACAGCAAGGGTTGCAGCAAATCCGGGAGGCATTCCGGTGCATATTGGCCGTCGCCGTGAATCAAGGCGACCCAATCAAACCCCCTTTGAATGGCATATTGATAGCCAACCTTTTGATTGCCGCCATAACCCAGATTGTTCGGGTTGGCCAATACGGTGATCGGGAATGGCAGCCAATCCCCTTGAGCGACGGCCAAGCTTCGGGAAAAGGTATTGTCCGCAGAGCTGTCATCGATGATGAGTATTTCAATATCAAAAGCTGTTTTCAAGTCGGCAGGAATACGTCTCAGGACATCACCAATGGTGCGTTCCGCATTGTAGGTCACAATGAATACCAACAGACGTTTCTTGACGGATGTCTGCGACTTGGGTGGAAATAGTGTGTTCAATGGTTGTCGGGTCTTTTCCCTGGGCTCTTCTTTAATCCCGCAGCAATTCATTGAGAGCCGTCTTGGAACGGGTTTGTGCATCCACCGTTTTGACAATCACCGCACAGTACAGGTTGGGACCAGGGGAGCCATCTGCCAGAGGCTTGCCGGGTTGGCTGCCGGAAACCACAACGGAGTAGGGGGGAACATAGCCCATATGGACCTTTCCGGTGCTGCGATCGATGATGCGGGTGGAACTGCCCAGGTAGACACCCATGGAGAGGACGGCGCCCGTACCCACCACCACACCCTCTGCCACTTCTGCCCGTGCTCCGATAAAACAGTTATCTTCGATAATGACCGGGTTGGCTTGCAGGGGCTCCAGTACGCCACCGATACCCGCTCCACCGGACAGATGCACATTTTTGCCGATTTGCGCGCAGGAGCCCACCGTCGCCCAGGCGTCCACCATGCTGCCTTCCCCGACATAGGCGCCAATATTGACAAAGGAGGGCAGCAGAACGGCGCCGGGGGCGACAAAGCTGCCTTTGCGGGCGGTGGCCGGGGGTACCACCCGAATGCCCGCCTGACGAAACCGCTCGCTATCCCAACCGCTGAACTTCAAGGGCACCTTGTCGTAGCAGAGCATCTCTCCCTGTCTCATCAACCGGTTTTCGTTCAACCGGAAAGAGAGAAGGACCGCCTTTTTGATCCATTGATGGACCAGCCAGCCGTGTACGGCGTCGGGATGCTCCGGGGCGGGTTCGGCAACCCGCAATTCTCCCTTGTCCAGAGCTTCAATGACGCTATCGACGGCGCGATGAATCTCTGGGTCGCTTTGGGGCGTGACACGGCCACGCTCTTCCCATACCTGCTCAATGAGGGGCTTCAGGGTGTGTGTGGTAGACATGGTTCAATCCTTTATCCAAGTGGGAGATGTTGCAGTTCCGTAGCGGCCTGGGCAATCCGTTGCATGGCTTGGCGGTTCTCTTCCGGCGAGGCCACCAGGGCGATACGCACATAGGGCGCACCGGGATTGTTTCCGGTGTCGTCGGGACGCCCCAGATAGGCCCCCGGCAGCACGGTGACCTGATAGCGTGCATGCAGATGGCGGGCAAAATGTTCACCACCACCGGGAACCCGCAGCCACAGATAAAAGCCGGCCTGGGGGCGTTCCACAGGCAAGACCGGACTTAAAATGGCCAGGGCATCGGCCAGTTTTTCCCGATAGATGGCCCGGTTTTCCTGCACATGGGTTTCATCTTCCCAGGCAGCGATGGCGGCGCGCTGAATGAAACGGGGCGTGGCACACCCCGTATAGGTGCGCAGACGAAAATAGTGGCTCAGCCATTGGGCATCCCCCGCAACAAAGCCGGAACGGGCCCCCGGCATGTTGGAGCGTTTGGACAACGAATGAAAAACCAAGCAGTTTTTAAAGTCCTCCATGCCCATCTGCCGGGCCGCCTGCAGCAGACCGGGCGGCGGCTGATCGTACCAGATTTCCGAATAACATTCATCTGCCGCCAAAACAAAATGATAGCGATGCGCCAGTTCGATCAGATGTTGCAGCGCCTCCAGGGAAAAAACGGCGCCGGTGGGATTGCCGGGAGAACAGAGATAAAGCAACGCCGTGCGTTGGAGAATGGCAGGGGGGAGGGCGTGATAGTCTGGGATAAAGCCGCAGTCGGCGGTACACGGCACATAAACCGGTTGCGCTCCTGCCATATAGGCCGCCCCTTCATAAATCTGGTAAAAGGGATTGGGCATCACGATGAACGGTTTTTCTGCGCCATGGCTGTTGGTGACGGCCTGGGCAATGGAAAACAGGGCTTCCCGTGTGCCGTTGACGGGCAGAAGATGACGATTCGGGTCCAGAGTGCCATGCCCCAATTGAAACCGCTTTTCCAGCCAGGAGGCGATGGCGCGCTGCAAAGCGCTCTCTCCCCGTGTGGTGGGATAGACGCCAATGTCATCCAGGGCCGCTGCCATGACCTGCCGGATCAAGGGTGGCACGGCATGTTTCGGTTCGCCAATGGAGAGATTGATGGGGGAATAGGGGGGCGCCTCCCCCTCACCCGCTCTGCCGTTGTCCTGCGTCTGCGGGGCAACTCTCAGCAAGTCAGCCAGTTTTTCAAACGGATAGGGATGCAACTGCTGCAACAGGGGATTCATGGCGTTGTGCTCGTCGTCTTTTTGGCGGGTTTGGCGGTGCCGGACTGTTGGGGTTTGTCCGTTTTAGGCTTGACAGCTTTGCTCTTGCTGGTCGGTTTGGGTGGGGCAGGCGTCCCGGTCGGGGCCGTTTTCTCTGTGGACGGGGGTTGGCCCACAACAGGCAGAGGATGATCCACGACGGGCAAGGGATGTTCTGTGCCCGACAGGGGCCCGGATGACTGTACCGGTGGCATGCGGTCAAACACATGGCCGCGAATCCAGCCGATCAAATCCGACCAGATGGATTCGATTTCTGCAGCGGTCGGCAGGATGCCCGCGTGGGGCAGCTCAATGGTAATAATCGGAATTTTCAGGCTTTCGACGGCATACCGTCCCAGGGAACCCGGGTAGGTACCCAGCAGAGAGAGATAGATGGGGCCCAGTCGCTCCGGTGGGGTGGTGGGAGGACCGTCAAAGTCCAACAGACCGAAGGGGGCGTGTATCGAAACAATGACGTTCGGACGGAACTTCTTGATCTCCTCCACCAGCCATTGGGATTCCGGTTCGCTCAAGGGAAATTTGCCGGGAAATCGACGGGGATCCTTGCCCGTGCGCCGTACCCAATAGTCCGCACTGTCCTCTTTCCAGTCACGGGTGGGAAAATTGCGATTCAAATCGACCCCACGGGCATTGGTGCGGGTGGATTGACTGCGCAACAAACCGTCCGGATTGACCAGAGGGACAATGTGCCAGTGAAAGGGGGTTGTATGATTTTTTTCTAAAAGTTTCATCCATTTAAAAACGATACTGACGGAAGAGTATTCATCCCCGTGTACCCCGCCAATCAACAGCACCCGAGCCTGGGGAGGCTTGGTGTCGCTGTTGGATTTTTCCGGGGTGCCGGAGGAGCGGGGCAGTGGCGTAAAGGTTTTTAACAAGATGGGAATACCCTCAACCGAATCACTGCCGGTCGGCTGCAAACCACTGGCCATGCATGCCTCATAGTCGACACTGCTCAGTTTGGCACCAATTTTGAGACAGCTCTCGTGGACGGTGAGGGTGGCCCGCTTTTCGCCCTCTTTTTTGACGCCGTCCTGTACAACGGTGGATTGACTGGCGGCCTCCTTGACGAGCTCCTGAACCTCATCCTGGAAGGAGAGGGGAGGCTCGGCGGCGGTGGCGCGGTGGGGGAAAATCCCCCCATGGAGCCACAGCAGCAGCACCACTGCCATCCGCAGGAAGCGTTTCACCACGACGGAGGGAGAGGCGATACGCTCTCTGCTGGAGATGGTTGACATGAATTTTGATCGGAATTTTGGCTGAATAACGTTAAAATAAAAAAAGGTTGCCGCTTTTGCTTCTGCACGCGCATAATGGCGTTGGCATTTATTTTCTGACGTGCTAGACTCGCCGCTTGTTTTTACTGCATGTGGGGAGCGGCGTCAATTCTTCATCCGCTGCCGTATTCGTATTTTGCCGTGTATGGGAGGGCAGGATGGTTGCGCCGTTGGGGGTCTTTTCGCATTGAAAATTGGTATAACGGAATGAAAAGACGGGATTTTCTCTGCTCACTCACCCGGTTCGCCGTCGGCGCAGCTCCTCTGGTGCTGGGTGCCGGGGTGGCCTCTCAGGCGGTTGTTTCCCAGGCCATGGCCGCCCTGGATCCGGATACGGGAGATGGGATGGCGGGCTCGGAGGGTGGGGCGTTGCCTTCGCCCTTGTCCGCGCCCAAACTCCGGGGTAACGATCTTGATCTCTACCTGCACAAATTGCGGGCCTTCAATTCGACCCATGAAGGGGATGTCTTCCTGGATTCCAAGCGGTTTGCTTTGCTGCAGTCCGCCCTGGCCCGGTTGCACCGGGTCCAGGAGACGGTGGGATTCGGCCATTTTTACCTGCTGGATTTTGACGAAGCGATCCGCGTCGCCAAAATGCACACCGCCGTTGGGGCGTTTACAGTGGAAGAGCTGGATTTTCTGGAACAGCTCTTCTACGAGCGGGCCCTGCTCTACGGGTTTTTTGGAGAAAAACCGTTAAAAAATCTGACCGACCAGATCAACAAGGGTGAGGTGGTCAAGGTGCCCAACAGCGGCAACCATCTCTATCGGGGCAAGCCTCTGGAGGTCTATGCCACCCTGCGGCGCAAACTGGGGGATAAGCTTGTTTTGACCTCTGGTGTACGCAGTGTTGTCAAGCAGTTTATGCTGTTCATGAGCAAAATCCATGAGGGCAACGGCAACCTCTCCCGTGCCTCCCGCTCCCTGGCCCCGCCCGGCTATTCCTACCACGGCGTCAGCGATTTTGATGTGGGTCAGGTGGGATACGGACAGCATAACTTCACTGAAAAATTTGTGGAATCGGATGTGTTCAAGCGGTTGTATGACATGGGCTACCTGAGCCTGCGCTATCCCCGTGACAACCTGACCGGTGTGCGCTTTGAGCCTTGGCATGTCAAGGTGGATGTCTGATCCACCCCTCTCCGATCCCTCTTTCCTGGCCACCCTCGCCTGGATCGGCGTGGGTTCCAACCAGGGCAATATCCTGTCGGTCTGCCGCCGTGCCGTGGCGCGCCTGGGGGGGCATCCTGGTGTGCGCGTGCTCTGCCAGTCCCCTCTCTACCGTACAGAACCGGTAGGGCCCGTCCGTCAGCCTTGGTATGTCAACGGCGTGGTAGGCGTGCAGAGCCGCATGGGGCCGCAGGCCTTGTTGCGCCTGTTGCACCGCATGGAGCGCTCTTTCGGACGCGACCGCCGCCGGGAAAAACCGTGGGGACCGCGTCCCCTGGATCTGGATCTTCTCCTCTACGGCGACCGTGTCGTTCGGCGTTCCCTCTTGCACCTGCCCCATCCCCATCTGCATCAACGCCGCTTCGTGTTGCGCCCCCTGGCGGATGTCGCCCCCACGCTGCGCCATCCCGTTTTCGGTAAAACAGTTGACAGTATGCTTCAGGAAGTGGATGATGCTGCTCGTGTGGAGCCCTTGTTGGGATAGAGCATCGACTTTCTCCGGAAAGCGGTGACCCTCCTGTCTCCGCAGTGGTGTTGCCTCCGGCGCAGAAGAAGAGATGCCCTGCCGATGGTTGCCTGGATCAACCTTTTACCGGTGGACCGGGACAAAACGAAGGATGAAGCGTGCCATTGTACCACAATCGATGAGTGCCCTCCCGGCTTCCCCAGCCGGTGCTGCCGCTGCCCCGGTAACCGTGCCCGGTTTGCAACGCATGAAGCGGGAAGGGGTGCGTATCGTCTCTACCACGGCCTATGATTTTTCCTTTGCCCGCCTGTTGGACAAGGCGGGGGTCGACCTTTTGCTGGTGGGGGACTCCCTGGGTATGGTGATCCAGGGACACAGCACCACCCTGCCGGTCACCCTGGAACAGATGATTTACCATACAGCGGCGGTTGTACGAGGTGCCAGACGGGCCATGGTGGTTTGCGATATGCCCTTTGGTTTTTGCCATGGCGGGGGTGTGGCGGTCATGGATGCGGCTGTCCGGGTATTGAAAGAGACCGGTTGTCACGGGGTCAAGCTGGAGGGCGGCGTGCGCATGGCAGAGACCATCCGCTTCCTGTGGGAACAACAGGTTCCCGTGCTGGCCCATGTGGGGTTGACGCCACAATCGGTGCATGCGTTTGGCGGCTTCAAGGTGCAGGGGCGGGGGGAGGATGCCGAAAGGGTGATGGCGGATGCCGTGGCGGTGGCCGAAGCGGGCGCGTTTGCCGTGGTGCTGGAGGGTATTCCGGCCCCGTTGGCGCGGCGTATCACCGAGCGACTGGAAATTCCAACCATCGGTATCGGGGCGGGCGGCCAATGTGATGGCCAGGTGTTGGTGATGCACGATTTGCTGGGTATCTACGAAGAGGTGGTGCCCCGCTTTGTCAAGTGTTATCTCCCGGACAGAACGGTGTTCCATGCCGTGGGTCGTTTTGTGGATGATGTGCGGAGCGGACAATTTCCCACCGAAGAGCACAGCTTCACGGAGTGAAAACAGGGGGGGGCAGATGGGCGGCAACCGGGGAGCAGGACCGGAGGGTCAGCAAGATGAGGGGGCAGGATGGAACGGTTGACGGACCGACAGGATGTGTGGCGTTGGCGACGGCAGGGGGGGGGGAGTGTGGGGTTTGTGCCGACCATGGGCGCCCTCCATGCGGGTCACCTCTCCCTGTTGCGGGCTGCCCAGGCGCAGAGTGATCGCGTCATTGCCTCCATTTTTGTCAATCCCACCCAGTTTGCCGCCCATGAGGATTTTGATCGCTATCCCCGACTTCCGGAGGCGGATCAGGTGCTGTTGGCAGAGGCGGGATGCGATGCCCTCTTTTCTCCATCGGTCGCGGAGATCTATGGAGAAGATCCACACACGGTGGTGAGGGTGGAGCCCCTGGGCAGCGATTTGTGCGGGCGATTTCGGCCTGGTCATTTTCAGGGGGTGGCGACGGTGGTGGCCATTCTGCTGAATATGCTGCGGCCCGATCGGCTTTTTCTGGGCTGGAAAGATTACCAACAGCTTATTGTGCTTCGTAAAATGGTGCAGGATTTGGCCATGCCGGTGGAGATCGTCGGTGTGCCCACACTGCGCGAGGCGGATGGCTTGGCCATGTCCAGCCGCAACCGCTATTTGACTCCTGCCCAGCGGCAGCAGGCTGCGGGTATTCATCAGGCCCTGATGGCCGCTCATCAGGCTTGGCAAGAGGGTGAGAGGGGCGTGGAGTCGTTGTTGGCCTGCGCACGACGGGTGCTGGCCCGTGCCGACATCCGGGAGATTGACTATGTGGAAGTGCGGGATGCGGATACCCTGGAGCCCGTGCCTGCGATGGGCCGTTGGGAAAAACAGGCGGATCCGGTCATGCTGATCGCGGTTCGATTGGGCGCGGCCCGTCTGATTGATAATCGGATTCTTTCTTCGACATGAATTAGAGAGAAGGGAAATAGGGATGGAGCTTTCTTTGCTGAAGTGCAAAATTCATCGGGCCACCGTGACGGAGACCCATGTGGATTATGAGGGATCGTGTGCCATTGATGAAACCCTGATGGCCGCCGCCGGGTTGCGGGAATTTGAGCAGATTCATCTCTGGAACGTCACCAATGGCGAGCGTTTGACCACCTATGCCATCCGGGGAGGGCGAGACAGCGGTATGATTTCGGTCAACGGCTCGGCAGCTCATAAAGCCAATGCGGGGGATATTGTCATCATCGCCGCTTTTGCCCAGATGAGTGAACAGGAGGCGGACACCTTTCAACCCTATTTGGTTTATGTGAATGAGAACAATAAAATCCACTCCGTGGGTCGCACATTGGCCAGCCCCTCCCACTGACCGTGCGGGTGATGGAATGTGGGTGACCAGGTGGTTGTCTACAAACATCTTCCCATAAAGGGTGTTCCATGTCCCTTGTCAAACATACTGCGCGGATTGTCCAGGCTTACCTCGCCCACAATGCACTCCCCATCCAGCAGGTGGGGGTGTTGATCGAAACGGTACATCAGACTTTGTCGGCTCTCTCCCAACAGTCGGCGCCAGCAGAGATCCTTCCACAACAGCAGCCTGCCATGGACATCCATCGGTCGTTGCCGGTTCCCTTTGTGCCTGTGGAGCAGGCTGTGACCGAGGAGAGCATCCTCTGCCTGATTTGTGGCAAAGCCAGCAAGGCCATTCGCGGCCATCTCACCAAAACCCACGGGATCGATGTGCCCACCTATTTGGCCCATTATGGCCTGCCCAAGGATTTTCCCATGGTGGCCCCGGCCTATTCGGCGACACGCCGAAAATTGGCCATTGCTGCCGGGGCGGGGGAAAAATTGCAAGCGGGACGAGAGCGAAAGAGGGGTGTTTAACGAAGATGGGCCCCTTGCGGGAGCCCATCCTGGTTGACTACGCAGTGATTGTCCGGCCAAGCGGGAACGACCCCGGCCCCAATCTGCTGCTCCCGGCCATTCCCGTCTGGTCGTGCAACCACCGGATCTTTGCACTGTCAGACGGGTGTCGTTTGATCAGGTCCCAGCGGCAGAGCGGCAAGAAGCGGGCAGATATTGGTTGGGGAGGGAGCTGGAGCAGGCCCACGTAATACTTCCACCGGTTGCTCCACCTGCAGTCGTGGTGGGGGTGGGGGTGAGGGTGAGGGTGCTGGTGGCGGTGAGGACAGAATCCGCACCATTGAAGGTGATGACGATGGCACCATTCGCACCCACGGCAACCTGGGAGACATAGTTGCCCGTGAAGGTGTTCGCGGCGGGCAAGCCGGCTGCGGTGTTGCTGGTCGGCATGACAGAATTGCTCATGAAGGTCTCAGCGACCGCCTGCTTGACTCCAGAGGCCAGGGAGATGGCTTCCGACACCTTGGCACGCACGGCATAATCCTTGTAGGCAGGCAAGGCTACAGCAGCCAGGATGCCAATGATCGCAATCACGATCATCAGTTCGATGAGGGTAAAACCTTGTTGACGCATATTTTTGTTCATGGTCCTTCTCCTGATGAATGAACTGTTGAAACTTCAAAAAACCGGTCGGCTGGATGGCTTCCCGTTGACTTGGGAGTGAGCAAATTTTGAGCCAATTAAAATATTGCTTGTTATCAGTGTTTTACAATCCAAGCGCCCCATTTCTTCTCCCTGTTTTTCCTAAAGGGTCAGGAGACGGTTGTGCAAAACGGCCATTATTTTTACAGTGCGACAAAAAAAATGTCACTTGGGTGGCTTTTCAACGGTCAGCAGAAAAGCCTCGCCAGAGGGTGTCAAATCGACGATCCGGTATCCCTCCTCCTGAAGGGAGCGGGGCAGGTTTTCCACAGGCTCGCCGCCATTCAGGCGAACACTCAACCGACCTCCTGCCGTCAATGTTTCCAGCTTCAGCTTTACTTTTACGAAGGTGATGGGGCAGACGTCACCGGTGATGTCGATAGAGGCGTCAACCATGGGGATGACCGAGACAAGCGGGACAAACTGGGTTCTTTGGGACGGACACAGCGTTGAATCTCCCCTCCTCTGGATAAAAGACCCGCGCACCATACCATAGTGTTTGACTTCTGTCGAGCAAAAACAGCAGGCTCTCCATGGCCAGCACGGCGCCCACCACGCCAGCCCCCGTCCGCACCAGGGTGGGATCGGGGGAGGAGGATGCCTCGCGCGCGCTACAGGCCCACTCTGCACACAACAGGCAGGGTGCCTGGGAATCATGGCCGGCGCGTGAGAGAAATATGGGGTATACAGAATGGGCCAACCAGCCAGCCAGCAGGGTTTTACCGGTTTGCAAGGCGGCTTTGTTTGTTTGCCAAAGGCTTGCTGTGCCCGAATCCGCCCCCCCATCTGCCCATATGGCCAAATCCCAGTGGCGCATCTCCGCCGCCATTTGCTCCGGGAAGGCGGGTGCACAGAGTGCCGTTGTTTTCACCCAAGGGTTCAATGCCTGCACAGCGGCACACAGTGGTGCTGCCCGCTGGCTGTCCAGCACCACCAGATGGCCGATACCGGCAGCGGCCAAATAGAGTATCAACGGGCTGCCCATGGCCGCTGCGCCGATAACGCCCACGGTTGCCCGTTGCAGGCGCAGCTGCCCCTCGCCCCCCACCTCTTTGAGGAGCAGTTGGCGGGAATAGCGTTCCAGCCATGCCCCGTCCATCGTCTGAAGCCCCTCACGATCGGGTGGGAGGGCGGTCATCCAGATTCCTGAA
>JADGCE010000076.1 GCA_015229095.1 Magnetococcales bacterium
ATTGTCTGTTTCAGGATTTGTTTCCACTGAAGAAGAGGGCTTTCGTCTGCCCAGCGGATGGAAGGCCGGCCAAAAGGAGAGGAACGCCGTGCGCACCCCCAGCATTATTCTCTGGAAGCCCGGATTGAGCATTGGTGTGACAGATCTGGATAACGACCATAAAATGTTAATCAAGATGATCAATCGTCTGTTTGGTGCCGTATTGTCCCTTGACCCTGCCCGGGTTGTGCGCGCCGTTCTGGATGAACTGCTCGCCTATGTGCAGGTACACTTCGACCGGGAAGAGACCCACATGCGTTGTCACAATTATCCCGACTATGTGACACACCAAAAGGCCCACCAACACCTGCTGGAACGTGTGGAACGGTTTCGGCGCAACTATGAAGAGGGGTTGACCATGAACCTGCGGGAGGAGATTGAGGTCACCCTGCGGGATTGGCTGGTGATGCACATCCAGGAGCAGGACAAACGGTTGGGGCTGTTTTTGAATCAACTGGGCATTCAGTAACTCCCTCCATTGCCACCACCCTTTACGGTGTGTCGCTCATGCGTTCTCTTTTGCCACATACCCTGACCGCCAAGCTTGTCGGATTTTTGGGCATATCGGCGCTGCCGTTGGCGGTTTTGGGGCTGGAAAGCTATCCGGGCTTGACAATGGCTCTGTGGTTGGCCCTCCTGCTGCTGGGCAGCCTGCTGGGCCGTGCTCTCAGCCGCTCCTTGACCCAAATCACAGCAGCCCTGACCGCCCTGGAGGAGGGGCGTGCAGCGCAGCCACTGCCCGCAGCCCGTCGGGACGAAATCGGTCTGTTGGCCAGTCGTGTTGCCGGGCTGGCGCGGCATCTGCACAAACAGGAGCAGGAACGGCAAAAACGGGAAGAGGCCATGCTGGAGCGGTTGAGCACCCTGCAACTGCAGCAGGCGGTGGTTGATCAGCACAGCATTCTCTCCTCTGCGGATGCCAAAGGGACCATTCTGTCGGTCAATGATCTGTTTGTACGCATCTCTGGCTACGACCGGGAGGAGCTGATCGGTAAAAACCATCGACTGGTCAAATCGGGGCATCACTCCCCGGCCTTTTTCCAGGAGATGTGGCGCACCATTTCGGCCGGTCAGGTCTGGCATGGTGAGATCAAAAATCGCGCCAAAGGGGGCAGTCATTATTGGGTCAGTGCCACCATCGTTCCATCCGTGGACGAGCAGGGCAAACCGTTCCGTTATCACTCCATCCGCACGGACATCACCCATCAAAAAGAGATGGAAGAGGCGATGGCACGCCAAAGTCGTTTCATGCTGGGCATCGCCAATGCCATGGGAGAAGGGGTGTTCGCCCTGGATCAACAGGGACGTTGCACCTACCTGAACACCACGGGGGCTCGCCTGCTGGGCTGGCGTTTTGAGGAACTGAAAGATCGCATCCTCCATGACCGCATCCATCACCGTCGCCCCGACGGCAGCAGCATTCCCATGGAAGAGTGCCCCGCGTTGAACGCCTTGCGAGCCGGAAGGGGCTACCGTTCCGATGAGCTGAGCTTTGTCCGTCGCAATGGCACCCTGTTTCCTGTGGCCCTGGTGGCCGATCCTCTGTTGGACGAGCAAGGTCGGCTCACCGGTTCTGTTTGGGTGTTTCAGGATATTTCTGAAAACAAACGGGTTGAATTGGCACTGAAGGAGAGTGAAAGACGCCTGCGGAATATCGTGAGCAATGCCCATGAGTTGATTTACAGCCTGGATGGTCAGGGAACCATCCAGTTTATCGCCCCGACGGTTCGAGAGTTGCTGGGCTATGAGCCGGAACGGTTGCACTGCCGCCCCTTCTCCCATCTGGTGGATCTGGTGGATGTGGAAAAACACCAACAGGCCTTGCAGGCGGTCCTGCAAAACCGGGAACCGGTACGGGGATTGGAATACCGTCTGCGACAGGCCGATGGGCAGGAAAAATGGTTCCGTGGTTCCATCAGTCCTGTCCTGGATGACAACGGCTTGGTTGAGGCGGTGGTGGGCATCGATTTTGACATTACGGAACTGCACCAGGTCAGCAAAAAACTGCAGGAAAATGAAACCCGGTTGCGGAATATTCTGGACAATACGCACGATATCATCCTCACCCTGCGCCGGGAGGGGATCATCAATTTTGCGACGCCCAGCATTGCCCGCCACTTGGGCCACACGCCCGAGCGGCTCGTGGGTCGGCACATTTCCCTGCTGCTGCACCCGGAGGATCTGGAATCGTTCCTGACCGCTCTGGAAGAGACTTCGCAGGGCACCCAAAGTCTCACCAACCATGAATCCCGCTTTTTGGCCTCCCAGGGTGCTGTTCATTGGCTGCGTTATTCCATGACCCCGGTGGCGGACACCGGGAACCGCTCTGCCAGTTTGGTGATGTCTGCCACGGATATCACCCACCAGAAACAACAGGAGCAGGCCCTCCATGCCTCGGAGGCCAAGTTTCGCATCCTGTTTGAGTCTACCGGCGAAGGGGTTTTATTGCTGGGGCAACAGGGTTTGATGGACTGCAATGAAAAGGCTGTGGAACTGCTTGGTTGTCGGGACCGTGCCGATCTGCTGAACCGGTCGATCCAGGAGTTTTGGCCGGAGAGGCAACCCGACGGCACCCCTTCCCACGTGCTGGCAGACGACCATCGCAACAAAGCCTTTGAGGAGGGCTCCCACTCGTGCGAGTGGATCTATCGATTGGCCAATGGCGGCGGGGAGATACCCACCGAGGTCTTGCTCACCGCCTTGGCGTTGGACGGCAAACCGGCGTTGCAGATTGTGATCCGGGATATCACCGCCCGCAAGGAGATGGAGGCGCAACTGCGCACCGCCAAGGATGTGGCTGAGTCGGCCAGCCAGGCCAGAGGCGCTTTCCTCGCCAACATGAGTCACGAGATCCGCACACCGATGAATGCCATCATCGGCCTGAGCCATCTTTGTCTACAGACCCCTCTGACGACCCGACAACAGGATTATATCCGCAAGGTACACAGCTCTGCCACCTATTTGCTGCGCATCATCAACGACGTTCTGGACTTTTCAAAAATTGAGGCCGACCGGTTGGAGATGGAGTCTATCGCATTCTCCCTGGCCGATGTCTTGGACAATGTCGCCTCCATCGTCTCTGTGCAGACCCGTGAAAAAGAGTTGGAATGTCTAATGAAGACCTCTCTGGAGATACCCGCTCTCCTCCTGGGGGATCCCCTGCGCCTGGGGCAGATATTGCTGAACCTCGCCAACAATGCCATCAAGTTTACCGAGCAGGGTGAGGTGGCCGTCGTCACCGATGTGGTGGAGCAGGATGAGGGCAGGGTGCGCCTGCGCTTTTCCGTGCGGGATACCGGTATCGGCATGAGCCCGGAGCAGTTGGGAGGGCTCTTTCAGGCCTTTACCCAGGCCGATTCCTCCATCACCCGCAAGTTTGGCGGAACAGGGCTGGGGTTGACCATCTCCAAGCGATTGATTGAAATGATGGGGGGCACCATTCGGGTAGAGAGCACCCTGGGTGTTGGCTCCCAGTTTATTGTGGAAATTCCCTTCGGAGTCTCCAGCCCGCAGCAGAAAAAACGATGGGTTCCTGCCACCGACCTGCGGGGTATGAAGGTTTTGGCGGTGGATGACAACGAAAGTGCCCTCAACGTGCTGGCCTACTATTTGACGGCTTTTACCTTTTGGGTGAGCAAGGCACAGAGTGGAGCGGAGGCCATGATGGCCATTCAGGAAGCAGACAGGGCGGGCGATCCCTTTGACCTGGTGGTGATGGATTATCACATGCCTGGCATGGATGGCTTGGAAGTGGCCGGCCAAATCAACCATGCGTTACAGTTGACCCGTGTTCCCCCGATCTTGATCGCCACTGCCGCCGAGGAGAGGCTCCTCGAACAGGCCGGCCAGAAGGCCGGCATTGCCGGTGTGTTGCGCAAACCCATTCACCAGAGCCTGCTTTTCAGTACCATTCTGGAACTGTTTGGAGAGGCCGTTCCCAGCCCAAACAGACGGGATGAAGCCGTCGCGACCCGGCAGGCCCGTATCGCTCTTGCAGGGGCCAGACTGTTGCTGGTTGAGGACAATGAACTCAACCAGCAAGTGGCACAAGAACTGCTGACGCAGGCCAACCTCACCGTCGTGCTGGCAGAAAATGGCCAACAGGCACTGGAACGGCTGGCAGAGGGTGGCGTGGATGGCATCCTGATGGATCTGCACATGCCGGTCATGGATGGTTTGACCGCCACCCGGGCGATTCGCCGGGAAGCCCGTTTTGACCATCTGCCGATTCTCGCCATGACAGCCAACGCCATGGCGGGAGATCGAGAGGCCTGTTTGGCGGTCGGCATGCAGGATCATATTGCCAAACCCATTGATCCCGATAAACTGTTTGTGACCCTGGCCCGTTGGATCAAACCATCCCTGTCGCAACCGCTGCCTGCGGAGGTGATACCTGCCCAGGCCACTCCGATGGCCCCGGCAGCGACCGATCCGGTGCGCCCCCTGCCCAGCATTCCTGGTCTGGATCTCCAGGTCGGTTTGCGCCACATGAACGGCAATCCGTCGGCCTATTGGGGGGTGTTGGCCAAATTTCGCACCAACCAGGGAGGCGCGATCGCCGCTCTGGAGGCTGCTCTGGCCGCCGGGGAGCAGGCCACGGCGGAACGATTGGTACACACGTTAAAAGGGGTGGCTGCCACCATTGGTGCCTACGCCTTGCGCGCCAAGACCGAACAACTGGAGAGTGCCATCAAAAAACCGACGGATGCCGGAGAGAGGAGGGTGCTGTTGCAGGAAACCGCCGCAGAGTTGGCCACACTCTGCGCAGCCTTGGACCAGGTGCTGCCCCCGGCTCCCCCGTTCTCTCCTTCTCTGTCGGTTATCACAGAAGGTGGGGCGGGTATCGCCCGACGCGATGCGCTGTTGCGAGAAGCCCATCGGCAGCTGTCGGTGTTTGATGCCGCTGTGGAAGAGAGTGTGGCGGAACTGCGGGCTGCCCACCTCTCCGAGGCCATGCAGCCATGGATCGTTGCATTGGAAAAACAGATCACCCACTACGACTTTGAGGGTGCTGCGGTGACGTTGCGTGCCTGTGCCGACGCTTTAGGTGTGGCGTTGGAAAGTTCCCCTGACCCGTCAGGGTTGCAATAATCCAGCCAAGGAGTTGTGACCGTGCTTGCCAAACGCCCCACAAGACCCACAATTCTGGTCGTGGATGATACGCCGGAAAATATCGACGTCTTGAAAGGAGCTTTGACGCCTGGCTATGTGATCAAACCGGCCACCAACGGCGTGGTTGCCCTGAAGATTGCCAGCATCCATCCCCAGCCTGATTTGATTTTGTTGGATATCATGATGCCGGAGATGGATGGCTATGAGGTGTGTCGACGCCTGAAAGCCGATGCAGCCACTCAAGATATTCCCATCATGTTTGTGACCGCCAAATCCGGGGAGGCGGATGAGTTGCAGGGATTGCGACTGGGGGCGGTGGATTATATCACCAAGCCGTTCAGCGTGCCCATTGTGCAATCCCGTGTCAAGACCCACCTGGCCCTTCGGAATGCCAACCAGAAGCTGGCAACGCATAACAAGCATTTGATGGAAGAACGGAATCTGATCGAGTCCATCCTGCTCAAGATGCGCCATGCGGACGGCTTTCATGGGGAGCATGTGCGTTGCATCGTGTCACCCGTGGAGAGCACGGCGGGGGATCTGCTCCTCTCCACCGTCACCCCGGATGGCCGGCACTGGATTCTGCTGGGTGACTTTACCGGCCACGGTCTTTCTGCCGCCATCGGCGGTCCATTGATCTCCTATATTTTCCACGATTTGGCGATACGCAACGCCCCGGCCCAAACCATGATTGACACCATCAATACACAACTGTGCGCCCGGTTGCCCACGGGCCTCTTCTTTGCCGCCTCTTTGATCGAAACCGATCCGGATCGCCGGGGAGGTACGGTATGGAATGCGGGACTGCCGGATTGCGTGTTGATGCGACAGGGTCAGGTGTCTGCGTTGTTTCCTTCCCTGCTGCCTCCTCTGGGCATTGTTGCCCGACTGGACATGGGGGCTGCGGCCACCCCCTTGACCTGGATGGCCGGGGATCGTCTGTACGCCTTTTCCGATGGCGTGGTGGAGGCGCGGGCCCCGACGGATGAAATGTTTGGATCGGACCGCATGTATGCTTTTTTGAGTATGGTCAGTCAGTCATCGCAGCCGTTGGAACAGTTGATGGAACGCCTGGTGGCCCATACCGGAACGAGTGCATTGGAAGACGATGTCACTTTGGTTGAGGTGTGTGCGACATGATCCCCTATCAGGAAGAGCATCTGCTCCATCAGCGCCCCACTGTGTTGCTGATCGATGACCAACCGGAGCATATCGATGTGATCAAACATGCCCTGGAGGCGCAATTTACCGTTAAAATTGCCACCCATGGGGCGTTGGGACTGCGTCTGGCCAGTCAGGGAGTGATCGATCTGATTTTACTGGATATCATGATGCCGGACATGGATGGCTATGAGGTGTGTCGTCGGCTCAAGGCCGACCCCGCCACGCGGGATATCCCCGTCGTTTTCCTGACTGCCAAACAGGATTTTTATGACGAAACCGAAGGACTGCGGCTGGGCGCAGCGGATTTTATCCGCAAACCCAGCAATCCGGCCGTGGTACTGACCCGGATTTGCAACCTGGTGGAGTTGTATCGTGCCAGACAGATGCTGTTGACCCGTAATGAAGAGCTGTTGTACGCGCTGCGGATACGGGAGGATATGGAACGGCTATCCCACCATGATCTGAAGGGACCATTGGCGGGTATTCTGGGCTTGCCGGAACTGTTGTTGGAGGATGACAATCTGACCGACGAGCAGCGCGAAATCATTAAGGTGATCCATACAAATGGCTACACCCTTCTGGAGATGATCAATCGCTCTCTGGACTTGTACAAGATGGAAAACGGCAGCTATGTACTGCATCCGGAACAGTTTGATCTGCGGCTGCTCCTGAACAAGATTATCCAGGATCTGGAGACGCATTGGCGTGTCAAGCGGATTCACGTGGCGCTGCAAGGGGGGGCGGAGGGCTTTTTTGTGCTGGGCGAAAAATGGCTCTGTTATTCCCTGTTCCATAATGTGCTGTTGAACGCCATCCAGGCATCGGGAGAGGAGGAGAGCGTCACCGTGGCACTCTCCACGGAGTCGGGCAGGCAGCTCATCACGCTCACCAATGCCGGCGAGGTTCCAGTGGGCATACGAGAGCGTTTTTTTGAAAAATATACGACCTTTGGCAAGGATGGGGGGACCGGACTGGGAACCTACTCGGCCTGGCTGGCGGCCCACACCCAGGCCGGCAGCATCGCCGTCGCATGCGATCGGCCCGGGTTCACCTCGGTGACGGTTGCTTTGCCCGCACCATCGGGAGAAAACAGGGAGCCTCCTATCGGGAAGCCAACCCCATGATGGTATGGTAATCGTTCCGATAGGCCTCCCGATCGACAGGATAGTCAAACGTGCAGGGCAGGTTTTGGCAGTAGGCGTGGTCGGTGACAAAATCCAGGATCAGCCGATAAATATGGAAATGGGCAAACTTGTCCAGCTTTTCCATCTTGCCCCCCCGGAACACCAACAGGCGATTGATCAATAAACGGTCGGCAACCCCTTCAAAGTAACCCAGTTTTTCATACTCTCCGATGCCACCCGGCAGGGGTGGCAAATGGTCGCTGACCACAATGATGAGGGCGGTGGGATCCAACGCCATCAGGCGATTGAGATAACCGGCCAGTGCCTTGGTACGGTAGTGGTATTGGTTGATAATTTTTCCCACGGCTTCGGGCAGCTCCGGGAGCGTAAACAGGGGTGGACCCGCCCGGTCCAGTTCAAAGGGAAAATGGCCATAAACGGTCAACAGATAGTTAAAAAACGGTTTTTTCTGTTCGATCGACCGTTTGACAAAATCCAGATTTTGCGCAAAAAGCTCTTCGTCAAAGAAAAATTTATTGTTTTCCTCTGGACCCTTGGAGAGATAGGTCTCCCGGGTTGGCACATATTCCCTGGCAAAATAGACGGCGTCAAAGTCGATGCCTTTGTAGGCGAGCACGGTATTGAAAAATTCCGGCATGTAGGCATTGGAAGCGGTGCTGACATAGCCCAAACTTCTCAAAATACTGGGCAGACAATAGGTTTTTGAACCCGTAAACATGTTAAATTCTATCTCATCAAACTCCTGGAAAGCAGGCACGCCGCAGAGTACCTCAAACTCGGGCTGGGCCGTATATCCGCCAAAGATGGGAGAGACGGAAAATCCCTGTTTGTTGCCCACCAGTTTGAGATAATCCGGGTGCGCAGGCTGGAGGGTTTTGGGAACCTTGTCGAGGAGGGTTGGGTCGATAAAACTTTCCATGACAATCAGATGGACATTTTTCCCGTTGCTCTTTTGGGCCAGTGCCTCCGGCACGCGGAGCGACAGGGATTCGATGTTGCGAAAATTTTCCAAACTTTGCACCGTTTCCCTGCGTTTGGCCTCATTGTAGAGGGAGGTGGCCAACCGCCCGTTGTATTCCACGTTGATCAGATTGGAGTAATAGATGATTTCAATGGTGAGGCGTTTGAATAGCTGAATAAACTCTTTGGGATGGTACACGGGTGCGGCAAGGAGGAGCACGATGGGCAGCAGAAGCAGCACACCCAGAGCGGTTTTTCTGCTTTTGAGAGGGGGCATGCGCAAGCAGGTGACAAAGAGAACAACGGGCACCAGCACAATCGCACCCAGCACCAGGGAGAGACCCGGCTCCAGAACCCCCATCAACTCAGGCAGTTGGTGAAACTCCACCCATTTGGGAATACGGGAAAAGCGCAGATAATAATAGTCATGACCCAGATAGAGAGCGGCCAACGGCAAAGCGGCCACCAGAGGCTGCCAGCGGGAGGGCTTGGTGAAAAAGTTCAAACAGCCGTAGAGACAGAGCAGGAGGGGGATCTCCATGCGCCAGACACCCTTGGTCAGTTCGATGATGGGTGAAAAAGCGATATAAAGAAAGGCAATGACCAGGAATGCGACATACCGGTTCAGAAAAATCGACCGAACGAGGGGGAAGGGCATGGGGATCCTGAAGGGAAGGACTTTATTGGGGAAGCTGCCACGGGACGCTTGGAGGGTACTCTCCAGCGGCGCAAAAGTCAATTAAAAAAGGGATGGCATCGTGACAAATCAGGGGCAACAGGTTGTGGTAGCGCTGTTTTTGTCTGGACATCACTAACCGGTTCTGTTATGAACCCCGGAGCGGGCCTCTTACGGAAACACCGAATCTTGCGCCGCACACGTTGACACCCTTTTTCAAGCCCATGGGCAACCTTCCGATGAAAACAACCTATAAAATATTGCCTTGGCTGGTGTTTTTCATCGGGGCCCTCTTCTCTTTCCGGTTGTATCAAGTCGCCCTTCACGATATACACATCAATCTTACAGATGATTTTGAATATCGGACACGGGAAATCGTGGAGCGCATCGTGCTGCGCATGGCCGCGCAAGAACAGGTGTTGTTGGGCGTCCGGGGGCTGTACGTCGCCTCCACGCACGTGGACAGAAAGGAGTTCCGCGACTATGTGCGCGCACTGCAATTGGAAAACAGATATCCTGGCATTCAGGGGGTCGGTTTTTCGTTGTTCATCCCGCCAGACAAAAAGGAGGCGCATATCGCCGCCATTCGCCAGGAGGGATTTCCCGAATACAGCGTGCGCCCGCCTGGAGAACGGGAGGTGTATTCGGCCATCATCTATCTGGAGCCGTTTACCGCCCGCAACCAGCGCGCCTTCGGTTACGATATGTATTCCGAAGCGGTGCGCCGAACCGCCATGGGACGGGCACGGGATTCCGGGCAGACCGCCCTGTCCGGCAAGGTCAAATTGGTGCAGGAGGATGGCCAGAAAGAGCAGGCCGGGTTTTTGCTGTATGTGCCTGTCTATGCATCGACAAACACGATGGAAACACCCGAGGAACGCCGCTCCCATTTCCGTGGGTGGGCCTATTCCCCCTTTCGCATGGATGACTTGATGGAAGGGGTGTTGGGTCAATGGGACAACAGTCTCGATTTGGAAATTTTTGATGGTACGCAACTCTCCGCCGAGACCCTGATGCATGATGCCGACGGTCGATTGTCGATGGACCCCAGCGTGACCCCCTCCCTGTTTCAACAGACCGCAACCGTCGAGATAGCGGGCCGTATCTGGACAGTCAAAGTACGCTCTCTGCCCCTCTTTGAGACCCAGATGGATGTACTGCGGCCCGTGACGGTTGGGCTGGTGGGTCTGCTGACCAGCCTGTTGCTCGCTCTGCTGGTCTGGACGTTGGCGACCAGTCGGGAACGGGCGGTTGCCATGGCGCAAAAAATTACCAGCAAATTGCAGGGCAGTGAAGCCCATCTGACCTCCGTTCTCAACACCGTGTTCAACGGCATTGTCACCATTGATGCCCATGGCACGATCCAGACGGTCAATCTGGCAGTGGAACGGCTATTCGGCTATCACTCGGCTGATTTGTTGGGAAAAAACGTCAAAATCCTCATGCCGGAGCCGTTTCAGAGTGCCCATGATGGCTATCTGCATAATTATCGACACACAGGAAAAGCCAAGATTATCGGCATTGGCCGGGAAGTGGTGGGAAAACGCCGGGACGGCACCCTCTTTCCCATGGAGCTGGCGGTCGGCGAGATGCGGATAAATAGCCAGCAGTTGTTTGTGGGCGTCATTACCGATATTACTGCCCGCAAAATGGCCGAGCAGGCCTTGCAGGCGGCCAAGGAGCTGGCCGATCAAGCCAACCGTTCCAAGAGCGATTTTTTGGCCAACATGAGTCACGAAATCCGCACCCCCATGAATGCCATCATCGGTATGAGTTATTTGGCCTTGCAAACAGAGTTGACCGAGCGGCAGCATGGCTATCTCAGTAAAATCCAGATTTCCGCCCAATCCCTGTTGGGGATCATCAATGACATTCTGGATTTTTCCAAGATTGAGGCGGGTAAATTGGTCATGGAGTCCCTCCCCTTTTCCCTGGATGAGATACTCGACAATCTTGCCACCCTCGTCAGCCTCAAGGCCGAGGAGAATGGGCTCGAACTGCTCTTTTCCCGTGCATCGGAGATTCCCGACAACCTGGTGGGGGATGGTATGCGGTTGGGTCAGATCCTGGCCAATCTGGCCAACAATGCGCTCAAATTTACCGAGCAGGGGGAGGTCTGGGTCGGGGTGGAGCGTGTGCAGGAGATCGGAGAGCGGTTGCAGTTGCGTTTTACCGTCCGGGATACCGGTATCGGCATGACCCCGGAACAGTCGGCCAAGCTGTTCCAGGCCTTCACCCAGGCGGACACATCCACCACCCGCCGCTATGGTGGCACCGGTTTGGGACTTTCCATTTGCAAAAGACTGGTCGCCCTGATGGAGGGCGACATCCAGGTCACCAGCGCGGCGGGTCTGGGCAGCACCTTTGTCTTCACCGCCTGGTTTGGCAAAGGGGCGGATCAGCCGGAAAATACCACCCGGCAAATGGCAGACTGGTCCGGCATGCGGGTGCTGATCGTGGATGACTCTCCCTCCGCCACCGTGATTCTCTCAGAAATGCTGCGCACTCTACACTGCCAACCCACAGAGGTCCATTCGGGGCTGGAGGCCCTGGCCGCCCTGGAAGCGGATCAGCAAAACAGTGCGGCAAACCGTTATCGCCTGGTCCTGATGGACTGGAAGATGCCCCATCTGTCGGGTCTTGAGACCATCCGACGCATCCAGACATCCCCTCGCATCACGCAGCCTCTGGAATATATCATGGTGACGGCGTACAGCCGGGACGAGATTGTGCCGGAAGCCCGCGCCTTGGGGGTAAGAGGGGTCTTGTGCAAGCCCGTCAATCCCTCTCTGCTGTTGAATACATTGTTACAGGTGTTTGGCACCGGGTGTCTGCCTGGGCAAGGGGTGCGCCGGCCCCAGGCGGATCGGGATGCAGGCATTTTGCAGGATATCGCCTCTGCCCGGGTGTTGCTGGCTGAGGACAACCCGATCAACCAGCAGGTGGCCACCGAATTGTTGGAGGGGTTTGGCCTGCAGGTCACCATCGCCCACAACGGCAAGGAGGCGGTGGCGCAGGTGCAACAGGGTTCGTTTGAGCTGGTGCTCATGGATGTGCAGATGCCGGAGATGGATGGTTTGGAAGCCACCCGGCAGATCCGACTGGATCCCCGTTTTGCCACGCTGCCCATCCTGGCGATGACAGCCCATGCCATGACGGGGGACAGGGAGAAGAGCCTGGCCGCAGGCATGAACGATCACCTGACCAAACCCATCGACCCGGAGGTGCTGCTGAAACGGCTTGGCCAATGGCTTCCCAAAAAGGTGCGCTCCACGCTCCCGCCATCAGCGGGAAGCCAACAGGGAAAACCGCCTGCCGATGCTGACCTGGAACGGCAAAGGGGCTTGGAAAGGCTGGGCCGTTGCCTGCCAGAGATCGATTGGCAGGCCAGTTTGCACCGGGTAAACGGCAATCTGCGCTTGATGGAAAAGCTGCTGCGGGAGTTTTACCAAGACTACCAGAAAACGCCGGAAGCTTTGCACGCCTTGCGAACCCGCGAGGATTTTGCGACGATGCAGCGGATTGCCCACACCCTCAAAGGGGTGGCAGCCTCTCTGGGTGCCGACGCCCTGAAGCACTCTGCTGGCCATTTGGAAACGGGTTTGAAGGAAAAAGAGTATGACGCCGTGGAGTCACTGCTTCCCCCCCTGGTGAAGGCCCTGGAGGCGTTTTTGCAGGGTATCGCCCGGTTGTCCGCAGAGGAGCCATCCCCGGTTGAGCAGCCCCCGGCAGCATCGGCGATGGAACCCCTGGACAAACAGCGGCTGGCGCCTTTGCTGGGGGAATTCAAAAAATGGCTGGAGGCGGGACGGGCCACACAGTCTGCCGCTACACTGGCAGAGATTCGGAAGCTTCTGGGCCAGCAGCAGCCTGCGCTTTTGCACCGCCTTGGGGAGCGGCTGGATGATTTTGAGTATGAAGAGGCCCTGGAGCTGCTCCAGCAGTGGGCAATCACTATAAACGTGGAGTTGGAATGAACGAAAGCGAGCCTCTGC
>JADGCE010000077.1 GCA_015229095.1 Magnetococcales bacterium
TTTTTTGGAGATTTTTTCCTATGCCGGTTCCCACCCTGTTGGAGCATCCCTCCGTGTTGCGGTATCTGTTTCATCCCAGGCGCGAAACAGCCTTCGACGGCCTGGGCAAGGCCCAGGTGGTGCGCCTGCCGGTGGGCCCGCAACTGGCCCTGGGGGGGCGTCTGTTTGTCAGTCATGCCGAGGCTCCCACCCTGCTGTTTTGGCACGGCAACGGCGAAATTGCCGCCGACTACGACGATCTGGCCCCCCTCTACACCGGCATGGGTATCCATTTTCTGGCCATGGACTACCGGGGCTATGGAATCAGCGATGGTCAACCCACTGGCACCGCCTTGTTGGCCGATGCCGTCGCCATCTATCCGCAGGTGCGGAGCCTGTTGGCAGCACAGGGCATTCGCAGCTCGCGCCTGTATGTGATGGGGCGCTCCCTGGGCAGTGCAGCGGCCATCGAAACAGCCCGCCATGCCCAGGGAGAGATTGCCGGATTGATTATCGAAAGTGGTTTTGCCTTCACGATTCCCCTGCTGGAACGGCTCGGCGCTCTCTCCCTGAGTGGCGTGGGGGAGGAACAGGGTTTTGGCAACCATGCGAAAATGGCCCATCTGCCGATGCCCGTACTCGTCATCCATGGCGAATGGGACGAGATCATTCCCCTGGAGGAGGGCCATGCCCTCTACGAACAGGTGGCGCATCGCCATAAAAGATGGCTTCCCATCGCCGAGTCCGGCCACAACGATCTGATGATGGTCGGGCAGCGGGCCTATTTTGAAGCCATTCGGAACTTTATCCTGGCAGGAGATGCCGGCGACAGCCCACCGGGTGGCACAGGGGACTGAACCGTGGAAATCCAAAAAAGTGACCTGGAGGTGGCCGTTGCCCACAACATTTTAACGGCTGAAAGCCGGGATGCCCTCTGGCAGTTGCTGGAAAACCGCCAGCAGGGCCGACCCTCGTTGCGGGGTGCCCACATACTTTACTATCTGGGGGGCATGCTGGCCATCGGCGCACTCTCCCTTTTCATGACCCTGGGGTGGGAGCTGTTTGGTGGCTGGGGCTTGTGTGCCATCGCTGTGACCATGGGGGGCGGCACCCTGGCCTTGACCGGGTGGTTGCTGGAGCGCAAGGGGCAAGCCATTCCGGCCGGGATATTGCTCGCCCTGACGGTGGTTTTGGTCCCCCTGGCCATTTATGGCCTGCAGGTCGGATTGGGATGGTGGGCCGAAAGTGTGCCGTACCGGGACTATCATACCCATATCGATTGGCGGTGGTTGATGATGGAACTGGGCACGCTGGCGGTCGGCCTGCTCCTGTTGTGGCGGTTCCGGCTGCCTTTTGCCGTCATGCCCGTGGCGGTGACCCTCTGGTATATGAGCATGGATCTGCTACCCTTTCTCATGGGAGGGGCCCCGTGGGATCGGGAACTGGGCAGCACCATCTCCCTGCTTTTCGGCCTGGCCATGATTTTTGTCGCCCTCTGGGTGGAGTGGCATACCCGGAGCGATCAAGACTTTGCCTTCTGGCTCTATCTGTTCGGGGTGATCTCTTTCTGGGGGGGCTTGTCTCTGCAGCGATCGGACCATGAATGGGGGAGATTTTTATATTTTTGTCTGAATGCCGCCATGGTGCTGCTGGGTGGCCTGCTGGTCCGCCGGGTCTTTGTCGTTTTCGGCGGGTTGGGCATGATAGGCTATCTGTTTCATCTCTCCCACAAGGTGTTTGCCGACAGCCGCCTGTTTCCCTTCGTCCTGGTCGGTATGGGGCTGGGGCTGATCTACCTGGGGCTGCTCTGGCAGCGGCATGAGGCAACCGTGGTGGCCCGCTGTCAACGCCTGCTGCCCCTCTCCCTGCGGGCCATGTGGGAGAGGAGGGGATAGCAACCGCCGGCGAGCGGGATGGGTGCCAGAGGGGCGCGATCAAAACCGCCCGGCATGAAAAATAAGGCGCGGCATGGCTTTTTCCCCCACCCTGTCGATGCGGACCCGACTGACCGAGGCATATTCCACCACCAAGCGTGAAAGATTTTGCAAAGGCATCTGCAGGACCAGTCCCAGCATCATGCGGATCACGCCGCTGTGCGCCACCACCAGCAGGTGGCTGTTGTGCTGCTGCTGCAGCCGCTCCTCCCATCCGCTCTGCACACGCTGCTGAAAATCCAGTAAATGTTCTCCCTCGGGGGGGGGATGGTTGAGAGGGTCTTGCCAAAACTGCAGCAAACGGTGCGGCTCTTCCTGCAACAATGCGCTGCTGGTGCGCCCCTCCCAACGGCCAAAGTGCATCTCTTGCCAGCGAGGTTCCAGATGGACCGGAATGGACAACTCCTCCCCCAGCGTTTGGGCAAACCGTGCGCAACGCTGCAACGGGGAACTGTAAATGGCATTCCAGGCCGGATGTCCCTGCACGGCGGCCCGCATTTGTGCCCAACCGGTGGCACTGAGGGGATCGTCCAGAGAGCCGCGATATTTGGGACCGCCTTCCGGTTCCCCATGACGCAATAAATCAATCGTTGTGACCATTCACGCAGAATCCCGCACGGGGGTTGAGGAGCTCTCCAGGCCGGCGATCTGTCGAAAGGGTGCGTCCGCCACCAGGGGCGTACCTCCCAGCCATACCAGACAGGCCATGCCGATGCGATACAAAAGTATTTTATCTCTCTGGGACAACGCCTCCAGGGCCCCGTCCCACGCCAACTGCTGCACGACCCCATAGAGGTCATCCCCCAGGGGAAAGAGCCGATGCCCGCCGGAACCCCCTCTGGCGGTCGCCTGGTTGGCCTGCTCCATGTAGGGGGAGGCACAGGTGCCACAAACCACCTGTCCCCGTTTGGCCGAAAAAAAGCGCAGCTGCCCAGTGCGGCCACAGCCGGCACAGCAGTCTGTACGCCAACCATATCCCAGGGCGCGGAGCAGGCGTCCCTGGCAGATGCCCAACACCAGCAGAGGCTCTGCTCCCGTCTCCAGAAGATCCCAGGCCCACTCCAACAGCTCGAAGACCTGGGGATTGGGTTCGCAAGGCACCATGAAACGATAGAGAATTTCCTGGGTGACCTGGGCTGCCATCAGGGCGGCCGCCTGGTGCAGCAGTTGCTGTCTGAGCTGTTTGATCTCCACGGAGGTGATCGTCGGCAGGGCATCGACCGAACGGGCAGAACGTCCCAGAAGCACGGTATGAAAGCCCGCCAACGCCGCCCGCTCCAGCGGGGTGCGGCTGCGCGGTGTGGCCCGCACTCCACGGGCGATGGCCGTCAGCAGGCCATCCTGCCGGGTAAACAGATGCAGCAGCAGCGACGTCTCACGAAACGGAGTGCGCCGCAGCACCAGGGCATCATCCAATCGGCGCATCCCGCTCCGTGTCACCCGATGATTGTTCTGGCACGGGATAGCCCAGATCCCGCAGCATATTCACATCCTCTCCCCAATCTTTGCGCACCTTGACCCAAAGCTGCAAAAAGATGGACACCCCAAAAATACGCTCCAACTCCAGGCGGGCGGCACTGCCTACCTGTTTCAACATGCTGCCCTTGCGGCCAATGACAATCCCTTTCTGGGATTCCCGTTCCACCAGAATGGTGGCCTCCATGTCCCAGACCTCTTTGTCGGTGACCGGGGTGCGGGGCTGAAAGGTGTGCAGGCGGACGGCCAGCGCGTAGGGCAGCTCTTTTTGCAGATGCAAAAACAACTTTTCCCGGATCACCTCTGCCGCAAAAAACTCCTCCGGCTGATCGGTCCACTGATCTTCGGGAAAATAGCGCGGCCCTTCCGGTAGATGCGCAGGCAGCACACGGAGCAGATGGTCGACATTGTAGCCTGTCAGGGCGGAGAGGGGGATGACAGCCGCACAGGAGAGATCCTGCAGGGCATGCAGATGGGCAAACACTTTGGCTTCCGCCAGTTGATCCACCTTGTTCAGTACCAAAAAGAGCGGCACAGCCTGTTCGCCGGCCCGTGCCTGGGGCAGACGGGTGAGAATGGTGCGGTCTGCATCCTGCACACCCCGTACCCCATCGATAAAATAGAGGATGGCGTCCACATCCCGACAGGCGTCATAGGCCGTGCGCACCATGGCCTTGTTGAACAGGGAGCCGCCAGGACGATGGATGCCGGGGGTATCCAGAAAGATCATCTGGCTATGGGGGCGATGGCAGACCCCCAGGATGCGGGTGCGGGTGGTCTGCGCTTTGGGGGTGACGATGGCCACTTTGCGTTTTAAGACCGCATTCAAAAAAGTGGATTTGCCCGTATTTGGCTGGCCGGCAATGGCGATAAAGCCCGATTTGAACGGCTCGGTCGGACTCTCCTGTTGTGCTCCTTTGCCCGGCGAGGAGGGGGATGCGGCGCGTTTGGTCATGGGAGGGGTGATTCCTCTTCTCTGGGGCCGTTGGAGGGTTGGAGTGCCGCCAAAACCTCGGCAGGCAGCCTGTGGATGCTGGTGATCGGTTGTCCATTGGCCTCGGCGGGTTCGTCGCACGCCTGCTGGCACAAGGCCGCAAAAACCGCCTTGGCGGCCGCTTGTTCTGCGCTGCGCTTGCTGCGTCCCCACCCCTCCCGGGAGAGGGGTTCTGCGTCGGGTGCGCTTGTGATCACACAGGCAATTTGAAAGGTCCGCTCGTGGGGAGCACCCGTCATGCTGATCAGCGGATAGTCCGGAAGGGGCAACCCGATCCCTTGCAGGTGCTCTTGAAGCATCGATTTATAATCTTTTTCCCACTGCCCAGGCCGGCAGGCCGCCAACTCTTCGGCAAACAGACGCTGGATCACCGTATAGGCTGCGGGGTAACCCCCATCGAGATAAATGGCACCCAACAGCGCCTCAACGGTGTTGCCCAACAGGGAATGTTTGCCACGGCCACCGCTCAACAACTCTCCCCGCCCCATGTGCAGAAAACGGCCCAGGTGATAGGTCTGGCCGATACGTCCCAGGGAGTGGGTATTGACCAGGGCCGAACGCCAATGGGTCAGGGCTCCTTCCGGTTGTTCCGGGTAGCGACGAAACAGCAGGTCCGAGATGGCCAACCCCAGCACCGCATCGCCCAAAAATTCCAACCGTTCGTTGTGCCCTGTCCGGTCTGCCAGGGATTCGCCCGGAGGCCCATCCTCCGGATGGGCGGCGGTGGAGCGCGTTCCCGCAACGGACGCGTGGCGCGGGGAGAGGAGCTCCGAACCGTTGGGTTCATCCTGCAGATAGGAGCGATGGGTCAAGGCGCGGCATAAAATGTCCAGATGGGCAAACTGGTATCCCAACTGTTGCTGCAGCGCAGCCAGAGAGCCCTCCGGGAAGCGGAACCCCTCTTCACCCCCGCTCTCCGCTTGTTCAGGTGCAGCGCGCTGTTGCGAGCCGTGCTGTTGCGAATCCATCATGCCGTCTGTTCCTTGTCAAACGGTTCCATTATGCCCGTGGGGATCGTCCCATCCCAGAAATGCTGCCAGGTCGGCTACGGCGTCTCTGTCGCATAGAAAAATTCCCAGTTTTCATGATTTTCTATTCCCATGGTTGCGGGAGTAATCACCTTGTC
The DNA here is from genome assembly GCA_015229095.1 of Magnetococcales bacterium. GTDB lineage: Bacteria > Pseudomonadota > Magnetococcia > Magnetococcales > Magnetaquicoccaceae > Magnetaquicoccus. The sequence goes on from JADGCE010000077.1 coordinate 5,510, forward strand.
CCCCAGGCGCAGCATGAGTGGTACGATGTGACGCACCGTGACCCGGTAGCCGTGGCCGACAGGTAAGATGGTAAAGGTCTCTGGGGGAATGGTCACCCGGGAGCGATACAGTTCAAAGTTTACCCGACGCTGCACCTCCGCCAGAGGCAGTTCGGCATACTCCCCGACGACCCGGTTGGCCAATTCGCGCAATAGGTAGCACTCGTACAGTTTGGGCATGGTGTTGGCCGCCATGGAAAACAGGGCACCGACCAGACCGATGATCAGCATGATGACAACGAAGGAAAAGCCGCTTTTTCGGTTGGGCCTCATCCCCGTTGGCAAAAAGTTGTGCATGAATGGCTCTCCCTGTGTGTGCTACCGGATGACCTGACCCAACCGTTCCCAGCGCAATCGGCTTTCCTGATGATCCCAGGACCAAAAAATGGCCAGGGCTTCTCCAACCAATCGATAGGCGGGCACAAAACCCCAGACACGACTGTCATTGCTGTTGTCCCGATTGTCCCCCATGACAAAATAGTGGCCGGGCGGGACAGTTGTGTCGGTTGTATCCGAGTAGGAAAAAGGACGCACCAGCACCGCGTGTGACCGATTTTCCGCTTTGCCTCCCTGGGGCAACTGCTCCGACAGACGCAGGGATTCCACCTCCTGCCCGTGCTCATTCTGGTAGATAAACTGACCCGTCGCCTCATAGCCCACCGGTTCGCCATTGAGATAGAGCCGCTTGTTGCGGTAGACAACACGATCGCCCGGCAGACCGATCACCCGTTTGATATAATCTTTGCGCGGATCCTGCGGATATTCAAAGACGGCCACATCCCCCCGCCTGGGCCCCGATCCCATGCCCAACCGCTCCCTGGTGAATGGGATGCGATGCCCGTAGGTCAATTTGCTGACAAACAGATAATCGCCCACCAACAGGGTGGGAATCATGGAGCCAGAAGGAATTTTGAAGGGTTCAACCAGAAAGGTGCGAATGAGCAGGGCGATGCCCACCGCCATGACGATGGCCTCATAATATTCCAGCAGGATGCCCTTGCTGGCAAAAAAACGTTTGCCCGCGATCCCGAAAAAGAGGCTTGCACCGATGGCAGCGACACCTCCCAGGATGCCGAGATTGAGATCCCACGCCTTGTTTTCACTGCCCGGTATGGGTCCATCTCCGACGCCATAGATACCCAACATGAACAGTCCGGTTAACAAAAACAGGGCGGCGTGCCAAAGATGCTTGTGACTTTTTTCACCCACCCATTGTGTCTGTGTTGCCCACATCATTTTATTTGTCCACGGTTTAAGATATAACCTGCCTGCCGGGCCTAATCCACCTTGAGCACCGCCAGGAAAGCCTCCTGGGGAACTTCCACCCGACCGATCTGCTTCATGCGTTTTTTGCCCGCTTTTTGTTTTTCAAGCAGCTTTTTTTTGCGGGTGATATCGCCTCCATAACACTTGGCGGTCACGTTTTTACGCAACGCACTCACCGTTTCACGGGCAATCACCTTGGCCCCAATGGTTGCCTGGATGGCCACTTCAAACATTTGCCGATGGATCACCTCCCGCATGCGCTTGACCAGATCGCGACCGCGCGCCTGGCTTTTATCCCGATGCACAATCACCGAGAGGGCATCCACCGGTTCGCCATTGATCAGGATATCCAACTTGACCAAATCGCCGGGACGATATTCCAACAACTCATAGTCCAGAGAGGCATAGCCCTTGGAAAGAGACTTGAGGCGGTCAAAAAAATCCATCACCACTTCGCTCAGTGGCAGTTCATAGTGCAGCATGACCCGGGTGTCCGAAATATAGGACATATTCTGCTGCAGCCCGCGCCGTTCCGTGCACAGCTGCATGACCGCGCCCAAATGTTCAGCGGGTACCAGGATGGAAGCCTTGATAAAAGGTTCGTCAATGCGCTCGTAGCGGCCAGCCGGGGGCAAATCGGCGGGATTATGCACCTCGATGACGGTGCCATCGGTGCGATGCACTTGATAGACCACGGTGGGGGCGGTGGTGATCAGGTCCAGGTCAAACTCCCGTTCCAACCGCTCCTGAACGATCTCCATATGCAACAGACCCAAAAAACCGCACCGACAGCCAAAACCCAAGGCCGGGGAGGTTTCGGCTTCAAAATGGATGGCCGAGTCGTTCAGGGAGAGTTTTTCCAACGCATCCGTCAGTGCCTCATAGTCGGAGGCGGTGACGGGATAGAGCCCGGCAAACACCATGGATTTGGCTTCGCGAAAGCCGGGCATCTGCTCGGCTGTGGGCCGGGAGGCATCGGTCATGGTGTCGCCGATGCGGGCCTGGGAGACATCCTTGATCCCCGCCACGACAAACCCCACTTCTCCGGCGGAGAGGGAGGGAACATAGGTCATTTTTGGGGTAAAGACCCCCACGCCATCCAGGGGATAATCCATGGAGACGCTGAGCAGTCGAATCTTGCGGGTCTTTTCCCCGGCACCCTGGGTCACCATTCTGCCATCATAAACCCGCACCAGCGAGATGACCCCCAGATAGTTGTCATACCAGGAGTCCACCACCAGGGCTTTGAGGGGGGCTTCCAAATCTCCGGAGGGGGGGGGAATTTGGGTGACGACCGCTTCCAGGATCTCCCGGATGCCGATGCCGGATTTGGCGGAGGCCAGCACGGCCTGGGAGGCATCCAGGCCGATGACATCCTCGATCTGGGCGCGCACCCGCTCCGGGTCGGCAGCGGGCAGGTCGATTTTATTCAAGACCGGGACAATGGCCAGGTTGTTTTCCAAGGCCAGATAGACGTTGGCCATGGTTTGCGCCTCGACGCCCTGCACGGCATCCACCACCAGCAATGCCCCTTCACAGGCGGCCAGCGAGCGGGAGACCTCATAGGAAAAGTCCACATGGCCGGGTGTGTCGATGAGATTGAGGATGTAGGTGCGGCCATTCAAAGCCAGATAGGTCAACCGAACGGATTGGGCCTTGATGGTGATACCCCGTTCCCGTTCCAGATCCATGCTGTCCAGCACCTGTTCGGTCATGTCGCGGCTGGCCAGTCCGCCGGTAAACTCGATCAACCGGTCGGCCAAGGTGCTCTTGCCGTGATCAATGTGGGCGATGATGGAAAAATTACGAATATGGTCCAGGGACATAAGGGGCGATAGCCGGGGGGGATAGAGTTGACACCAAATGAGGCATGAATAGACTGGCCTTGGCGAGTCGACAAGGGAACCAGCGACCGTCCGACCGATGCTGCACCTCTACTTATAGTCCCCCCGATCCGTTTTGGCCAGCTCTACTGTGGCCAAAACAGCCGTTCGGTGCAACAATTCGCGTTCCTCACCCTTTTCCGGAACGCTGGAGAGGGTTCGCAGGGCATGGTCACGGGTCTCCCGCAGTCGTTCGCGGGCCATGTCCAGGTTGCCTGTGCCAATGGCGGACTGCACCAAATCGTGCCCCAGTGCTGCCAGGGAGTCCAACAATTCGTCGGTTTTTTCCAGCTGTTCCCGCCGTTGATGCCGCCCGCCCTCCGCTCCGGTTGCCCCCGGATCAAACTGCACGGACTGGATGACCGCAACGGCTTCTGGTTCTTTGGCCCCGGAAATTTCCGCCAGTTGCCGGGAAAAAACTTCCCCCGCGACCGAGCCAGAGACCCGGTTGTTACTGGCAACGACAGATCGGGCTGTGGCTTTATCGCTTTTATCCAGACGGCGGATGGTCATGGAACTCTCCCAGGGGCAAACAGATGAATGCGTGGCACAGGGTGCGGTCCAACCTGACACACTGGTCCCGCGCCACATTCATTCAAAAACAATGCCAAGATGCGTAGTGCGCGCGACCACCTTTGCTGCAGTCCGGGTGTGCAGCCGTTTTATTGAGGAATCAAATGCCCTGACGGGCACGCCCCCCTTTATGGGCCAGCTTGTTCAGGGCGTTGATGAGGGCTTTGGCAGAGGCTACGATGACATCCGAGTCGGCACCCTGCCCCTGGGCGACCTGATCCCCTTTTGCCAGTCGCACGGTCACCTCACCCTGGGCATCTGTCCCCCCCGTGATGGCGTGGACCTGATACAACTGCAACGCCATGCCTTTCAACTCCGGTACGACCTGGGTAATGGCCTGGAAAACCGCATCGACGGGCCCTGCGCCCCAGCTGGCACCCCGCACTTGGCTACCCTGCACATCCAGCTCCACGGCAGCCACCGGGGTATCCTGCGTGCCGGAGGCGACGTGGAGCCGCACCAACCGATAGTGCTCTGTCTCCCGGATCACTTCATCATCCACCAGGGCTTCGATATCCGCGTCGAACAGTTCCTGTTTTTTGTCGGCCACCTCTTTGAAACGACGGAAAGCCCGCTCCAGGTGTTCGGAGGAGAGTTCGTAGCCGAGCATCTCCAGGCGGTCCCGGAAAGCGTGCCGTCCGGAGAGTTTGCCCAGGACCATGCGATTGGCGGTGAGTCCCACCGAGTCCGGGGTCATGATTTCATAGGTGGTAGCCTCTTTGAGCACGCCATCCTGGTGAATGCCTGCTTCGTGGGCAAAGGCGTTGGCGCCGACGATGGCCTTGTTGGGTTGCACGGGAAAGCCGGTCACCACCGAGACCAGTTTGGATGCGCGACTGATTTCGGTGGTGACCACGCCTACGTGGAAGGGCAGCAGATCCCTGCGGGTGCGGATGGCCATGACCACCTCTTCCAGGGCGGCGTTGCCGGCCCGTTCTCCCAGCCCGTTGATGGTACACTCCACCTGCCGTGCCCCCTGGAGAATGGCGGCCAGGGAGTTGGCCACCGCCAACCCCAGATCGTTATGACAGTGGACCGAGAGGGTGGCGCGATGGATATTGCTGACCCGTTCGGTCAAGATGCGAATGCGTTCGCCGAATTCGTGGGGGAGCGTATACCCCACCGTGTCCGGTATGTTGACTGTGGTGGCCCCGGCGGCGATGACCGCCTCAACGATACGGCACAGAAAATCGATATCCGAACGGCCCGCATCTTCGGCGGACCACTCCACGTTGCTGGTATATTTGCTGGCATGTCGTACAGCCGCCACGGCGGCTTCCACCACCTGATCCGGCTGCATGTCGAGCTTGTGCCGCATATGGATGGGGCTGGTGGCGATAAAGGTGTGAATGCGGGGATGGACGGCACCGGAGAGTGCTTCCCAGGCCCGGTCAATGTCGACCACCTTTGCCCGCGCCAAACCTGCCACGCTGCACTCTTTGATGAGGGCGGCAATCCGTTGCACGGCCTCAAAATCACCGGGCGAGGAGACAGGAAAGCCGGCCTCAATCACGTCGACCCGCAGTTTTTCCAGTTGTTTGGCCACCCGCAGCTTTTCATCGACGGTCATGGAGGCGCCGGGGGATTGTTCCCCGTCACGCAACGTCGTATCAAAAATAATGATTTTCTCTTCGGCCATCGGATCACCCATCTGTAATTATGCGATCAATCTTTGCACGGTCCGGCATCGCAGGTTCGCAGAACCCGCCCAGGGGCACTGGGGGGATAGAGTGGTTGTCTTTCGGAAAGTTCCTGAGTTCCATGCATGACAAAAAAAAAGCGGTTATGGATGGGGCCAATAACCGCTCATAACCCTGTAATGTTGGTCGGGACGAGAGGATTTGAACCTCCGACCCCTAGCGCCCCATGCTAGTGCGCTACCAGTCTGCGCCACGCCCCGGATACGAATGGCGGGCACTCTATCCCATTCTTCCCCCCCTGTCCAGTCTTCCTGTTGCCCGCTTCCCCATATTCTTGCACACAGGGGATGCAGAGTGGGTGCGACACGGGTGCCATCCACTGGCATGGTACTGATTCGATGCAACAATTTCAGGATGTCCACCGGCATTTTTCCGGGCTCTGCGCGGAGGGGGAGGCGGTCTGCCAGAGTGGAAGAGTGGTGGTGCATTGCGTGACAAGTCGGCATGGAGTTTGCAATAAAGATGCCTGTGCGGAGGGCTCTCCGCGGTAAAATTTTCCAGTAGACGAAGCGTATAAGGAACTCCAGTGAACATCTCCAGCATCGCCGATTATCTCGTCAACAAGGTGGTAACGACAGCTTCCAGCCTGCAGCAGCAAAACAGAGAGTCCGCCAACCAAGGGGTTGTCAGGCCTTTGCGGGACAAATCGGCGCAGCGGGTGGCGGAGGGCGTGCGGGTCGCGAGCCCCTCTTCCGCCTATCGGGTGACCATCTCTTCGGCGGCCATGCAAAAAGTGGCCATGTCTGGTTAGTTGCGCAAAACTTCCATTCGTGACGATTACAGCGGGATGAGCAGGCAAAATTTGCCGGCTTCTTCCATTGGTCGGTGGGGGGTGCAGCAGCGACCCGAATCTTTTTTCCTCTCCGGTTTGTGCCCCGGGGGCGTGGTGCCCTTCTGATGCAGGTCGTGGCGGGATATCGTTTGTCACTCGACGAACGGGGAGTCCTGCTCTGTCGCGTGGTGTCCGCTCTGCGTGCCAGACGTTGTTGCTAACGAAGGGAGCGACAAGGCACTTTTTCGCAACGCATCCACTTTTCGCACGATGGTCGCCCCGTCATCAGTGATCGGGAGACAACGAATCTGGTGGCATTTTGCCCAGCAAGGAGGTACACTGGCCCAGCAGTTTGGTGATTTTCGTCAACATGCGGCCCGGCCATGAAATTCATCGACCCACGCATCGACTTCGCCTTCAAGAAGATCTTCGGCAGCGAGAGTGCCAAGGATCTCCTCGTCAGTTTTCTGGAGAGCCTTCTGGGGCTGGAGGGGGATCGGTGCATTGCCGAGTTGACCATTCTCGACCCCTTTCTGGCCCCGAAGATCCGGGAGCTGAAATATTCCATCCTGGACGTCAAGTGCCGAGACCATCGTGGGGTTTCCTACATCGTCGAGATGCAGGTTCAGAAGGTGGCTGCCTTCCTGAAGAGGATCCAGTACAATGCCGCCAAGGCATACGCGCATCAGATAGAGCGGGGTGAGGAGTATCCCAAGCTGAACCAGGTGATCGCCATTACCATCACCGACTTCGTCCTGTTCCATGACTTCACCCACTGCGTCTCCTGCCACGAGTCACGCGAAACCGTCACTGGGCACTCCTATCTACAAGATATCATATACTTTTTTGTCGAGCTTCCAAAGTTTTCCAAGCAGGTGGAGGAGTTGGACGGCATCCTGGACAGGTG
>JADGCE010000006.1:0-12531 GCA_015229095.1 Magnetococcales bacterium
CATGTACGCCCGAAACCGCGCCAACCCCTCTTGCGTGGAGATGTCGGAGCGCAGCAGCAGCAGGGGGGCGACGCAGAGGCTGGCCAGCAGGTGAACGTGGGTATCCCAATACCAGGCAATCCCCCAATAGGCACAGACCGCCAGCACCGTCTCGGCGACAGCCAGCAGGGAGAGCGTGCCCTTTTCCACCGATTCGGGGGTGGAGCACCATCGCCAGCTCTCTTGGCTGGCAGGGTCTGGCAATGCCGGGGTTGCCTCGTTCATCGGGGTTGGCCGCAAAAAGTTATGGGAGGGGTCCATTTTTTGGGAACAACAGTGCGCGGGGGAAGAGTAAAGAAAAGGGGAGAGGGTGTCAATCGATTCATAACGGGTCAATGCGGAACACTGTAGAACCACCTGGCCGCAGGCGGGCGGGTCACGTGCCGCTTACCAAGCGGATGGGATGATTATGGCCGGGTTTTTGCTTGAAACGCCCTGTTACAGAAATCCAACGTTGCCCTGATCCCCGCAGGTGATCGGTGCGGGCGTGGTCAGAGGGCAGAGGGAACCGATACAGGGAGGCTGGAGCCGCACACCGGATGGTCAAGACCGCGACAAATAAGGCCACCCTGCATCGGGGTGTGCTGGCCTTGCTGGCTGGTTGCCTGCTGTGCGGGCAGCCGTCGGCTGCCTGGAGTTTGACGCTCCGGGAAGCGGCGGAACAGGCGGTGCGCTCCTATCCCGATGTGGAGGCGGCCGCAGAGTATGGAAAATCACTGGAACAAAGGGTGCAGCAGTCCCTGGCGGGCTATCTGCCGAGAATGGATTTCATTGCCGCATATGGCCCGGAAAAGACAGACAATCTTTCCACTCGGTCCGCCAATAAAGCCGCCGGCAGCACCCAACATGACTTGACCCTGGAGCGGGGCGAAGCCGGTCTCGTCGTCAAACAACCGCTGTTTGACGGCTTTGATACCCAGGCCAGGGTGGCCCAGGCCAAAGCCCTGTTGCAGGCCGCCCAGGCCAAGCTGACCTTGACGGCGGACGCGGTGGCCCTGTCGGCGGTGCAGGCCTATATCGATCTGGTGACAAAACATATCCAACTGGAGTTGATCAAAGACAACGTACTGTTGCATCAGCGTATTTTGGCAAAAGTACAAACCAAATTCGAGGGAGGGGCCGGCAACCATGCGGATGTTGACCAGGCCAAAAGCCGCACCTTCCTGTCCTCAGCCAACCATGCCAGCAGCCAGGCCACCTACAAAAACACCCAGGCCAAATTTTCTGAAATCATTGGGTTGCCGCCTCTGCAAGAACCGGAGATGGTGCGGCCGCAGGTCGCAGAAACCCTGTTGCCCGCTTCGGTGGAGGAGGCTTTTCAAAGGGCCCTGGCCGGCAGTGCGGAGGTAGAAGGTGCCCGCCTGGCGGTGCTGGCGGCGGAGGCCGGGGTGGAGGTGAGCAAATCTGGTTTGTGGCCCAGGTTGGATCTGGAGCTCTCCGCCACCGACAGCGTCAATGTGGGGGGCAATGAAGGGCCGAGTCAATCCATGGCCGCCCTGTTGCGCATGAATTTTAACCTGTTTGCCGGCGGCTCGGATCTCTCCAAGGTTCAGGAGCAGCGCAATATTGTGGCGCAGGCCCGTAAAAACTGGGACAAAAGCCAACGAACCCTGGAGGATAACATCCAGGAGAGTTGGAATAAGCTGCAAATGGCCCGTGATCGTCTTCATTTCATGAGACAGCACCATCAGGTGAGTCAACGGGTGACACGCTCCTACCACGAGCAGTTCAAGATGGGCAAGCGGAGCCTGCTGGATCTGTTGAACTCGGAAAATGAGCTGTTTGCAGCCAAAAACGGTTTGTTGCTGGAAGAGTTGGCGGTCGTCAAAAGCATCTATGAACTGTACGCCCGCATGGGCATTCTCCGGGATGCCCTGGAGGCGGAGCCGACTCCGCAGGAGGGCATACGGATCGAGAGGAGCCCGCAAGAGAGCAGCCCGGATGCCCTGGAGGTGGCTGCGGCAGCCGAGGGCAGTTCCAGTACCGGGACGGCAGAGAATAGCACTGCCCGCAACGAAGCGGTCGCCGGTGACGCCACAGAGGCCCCGCCACTGCAAAAGGGGGGGGGAACGGGCCCCATCCATCAGCCAGCCACCCCTCCGACCGTGCCAACCCAGGCGGTGGAGCGCGCACAGTCGGTTTCGGCAGGGATGCCGGAGCGGGATGCGGAGGATGGGAAGGTGTGGGAGATCCGGGTTGTCAGCCAGGTGGCGGGGAATACCCTCTTTTTTCCGGAAGAGACAAAAACCCTGACGGATCCACTGCTGGGGAGGTCCGTGAGCAACGGGGAACTGCTGACCCTGCGGGAAAAACTTACCCTGCTCTATGTGAGCCGGGGCTATACCGCAGCGGACCCCATCCAGGTGGAGCGGTTTGCCAAACGGGGCATCGTGCTCCTGCGCATCCCGGCTTTTCGTGCCAGCACATTTCTGGACATGAGCGGACAGGGGGTTCCCTCCCCATAACGATCCCCAATGAGCGGCATGACCGGAATATCAACAGGCCGTCAGTTTTGCAGTGCGGTTTTCAGGCTTTGGGGCGCGCCCTCCTGCCCCATGACCTGCTGCAACGCCGCCAGGCTGGCCGAGCAGGCGGCCACGCTGGCATGATCTGCACCAAACAGCTTTTCCCGAATGGCCAGGGCGCGCTGGTAGAGAGGCTCTGCCTGGGCATATTCCCCCCTGGCACGATATATTTCCGCCAGATTGTTGAGGGTCGTTGCCACGTTGGCGTGCTCTGCGCCCAAAACCTGCTCGAAAATGGCCAAAGAGCGACGGCAGAGGGGCTCTGCGGCATCATACTGGCCCTGGGCACGATAGAGGGCGGCCAAATTGTTGAGACTCCCCGCCACACTGGCATGGGTGGGACCAAACAGACGCTCACGAATGCCCAGCGCCCGCTGATACAGGGGTTCCGCCAGTTTGTATTGACCCTGGGCACGGTAAATTTCTGCCAGATTGTTCAGAGTGGAGGAGACGTTGGGATGCTCTGAACCAAAGACCGCCTCAAAAATATCCAGGGCCCGCTCATAGAGGGGTTCTGCCTTGCCATAATCCCCCTGGGCACTGTACAGCAGAGCCAAATTGTTGAGACTCCCCGCCACATCAGGATGGTTGCGACCCAACAGCGTCTCGCGGATTTTCAGGGCACGCCGATAGAGCGGCTCTGCCCGGTCGAGCTGGCTGCGCGCATGGTAAAAAGAGGCCAGATTGTTCAGGCTTTTGGCGACATCCACATGTTCCGGGCCCAACAGGTTTTCCCGAATGGCCAGCGTGCGGCTGTACAAGGGTTCTGCCTGCGCATATTGCCCCTGGGAATCCCAGAGTAAAGCCAGATTGTTCAATACCTGGGCCACATCCAGATGTTCCTGACCGAACAGCTGCTCCCGGATCGCCAGGACGCGGTTGTACAGCGGTTCTGCCTCCGCGTAGCGACCCTGGGCATAGTAGAGGGTGGCCAGATTGTGCAAAGCCGTGGCCACTTCGGGATGCTCGGCCTCCAGGAGGGCTTCGCGTATCTCCCGAACCCGCTGGTAGAGGGGTTCAGCCAGAGCGTACTGACCTTGCATGCGATGGTGCTCACCCAGGGCGTTGAGGCTTTCCACAATTTGCGGATGGGTCGGCTCAAAGAGCTGCTCATGAATGGCCAATGCCCGTTGCAACAGCGGTCCGGCCTGGGTCTGCTGTCCCAGGTGCCGGTGGAGCAGGGCCAGCTGGTGCAACGCGGCGGCGACCTCAGGGTGGTTGGGCCCCAGGCTCCGTTCCCGGATGGCCACTATCTGCGTATACAGCGGCACGGCCTGCCGATGCTTGCCCTGTTTGTGGTAGAGCTCTGCCAGGGTGTTCAGCGTCTTGACCACCTCCGGGTGTTCGGGGCCCAGCCGTTTTTCCCGCATCTGCAGCACCCGCTGGTAGAGGGGTTCGGCATCGGCCAGGCGATTTTGAACCCGCAACAGTTCCGCCAGATTGCTCACGCTGCCCGCCAGATCCGGATGGTCGGGAGCCAATGTCCGCTCCACAATGGCCAAGGCGCGCCGGCACAACAGTTCGGCCTGCTCATACTCCCCCTGCGCATAGTGGAGGGTTGCCAGATTGTTCAAGCCCGTGGCCACATGGGGATGGGTGGGCCCCAGGGCCTCCTCAAAGAGGGCCAAAGCCCGCTGATAGCAGGGGAGAGCCTGGGCATGCCTGCCCTGGGCACGGTAGAGCAGGGCAAGATTGTTCAGACTGGTCGCCACGTTGGGGTAGGGGGGGGCTCCGCTCTGCTCTGCAACGGCAAGGGCCTGCTCCGCATGCTGGAGGGCCTGCTCATAGTCGCCCTTTTGGTAAAGGGAAACCACCTTTTTGTTGAGCTCTTCCCACTCGGAGCCTCTCTCCAGGACAAATGTGGTGGGTTGGGAGAGCAAACGGTCGCGCATGGCGAACAATTTTTGGGTAATCTGTCTCATTCTCTCTGCCCTGATTCCTGATTGAATGGCGTTTCGCTTTCCTTCCAAAGATAATCCTCAACAACAGCCCAGCGCCCGCAACTGCCCACAGGCCGCCCCGATATCCCCGCCACGGCTCTCCCGAATCACCGTGACAAACCCGGCGGCGCAGATCACCTCCTGAAACCGCAGGGTGCGCTCCCGGGAGGAGGGCTCGAAGGTGCAACCGGGCCACGGGTTGAAGGAGATCAGGTTGACCTTGGAAGGGATATCTCCCAGAAAGGCAACCAGGGCCTGGGCATCTTCCAGGGAGTCGTTGACCCCCTTCAGGAGCAGATATTCCCAGGTGATGCACCGCCCATGTTTGAGGGGAAACGCCAGAATGGCCTCCCTCAAGGCCTGCACGTTGTATTTCCGGTTGAGAGGAATCAATTGATCCCTGACGACATCCCGGACGCTGTGCAGGGAGATCGCCATGTTGATGCCCAAATCCCGACCCACCTGGACCAGTCGGGGCACCACACCGGCTGTTGACAGGGTGATTTTGCGGGTGCCGATGGCCAGACCGGTTCCGTTCAACAGAATGCGCACGGCCTTGACCACCGCATCATAGTTGTACAACGGCTCTCCCATGCCCATCAATACCACATTGGTCAGTTTTTGCCCGCGCCGGGTCAATTCGGCACGGACAAAGGTGACCTGTTCGACAATCTCGGCAGCCTCCAGGTTGCGCTCCAGGGGCTGGGTTCCCGTATGGCAAAAGGTGCAGGAGAGGGAACAGCCCACCTGGGAAGAGAGGCACAAAGTCCCCCGATCCTGGTCGGGAATGTAGACCGTTTCGATCCGGGCACCATCCGCCAGGCCCAACAGCCATTTTTCCGTGCCATCCTGCGAGAGCTGGTGTGCCAATACCTGGGGTGCCAGGGGGGGGGAGAGCTCCTGCAGGCGACTGCGCAACCCGGCGGGCAGATCCGTCATCTCGGCGACATCCCGCGCCAGCTTGACATAGAGCCAGGACCAAATCTGCTTGGCGCGGTAGGGACGTTCCCCCCACGCTTCCATCAGGCTGTTCAACTCTTCCCAGGACAAGCCGGTCAAACGCAGAGCTGTCATTGCACGCCCTTATTGCCCAATCATGGTGTGGTTGCCATCATTCTGCCCGGCGGGCAGGGATCCGGAAAGCCTGTCGGGCTTGCCGGATCCCTGCGGTTGGGGCATGCCGGGTCTCGCGGGTCAGGAGCGGGAATGGATCTCCATTCTGCCGAAGAAAAAGGCCATCTCCTCGGCGGCCGTCTCCGGGGCATCCGAACCGTGTACGGCATTGGCTTCAATGCTGCTGGCAAAATCGGCGCGAATGGTGCCTGCGGCGGCATTGGCCGGATTGGTGGCCCCCATGATCTCCCGGTTGCGGGCGATGGCATTTTCGCCTTCCAGTATCTGCACCATGATGGGCCCGGAGCTCATGTAGGTGACCAGATCGGCATAAAATGGCCGCCCCCGGTGCACGGCATAAAAGGCGCCGGCCTGGGCCTCTGAAAGATGCAGCATCTTGCTGGCAACAATCCGCAACCCCGCCGCTTCAAAACGGGCATAAATTTGACCGATGACATTTTTGGCAACGGCGTCGGGTTTGATCATGGAAAGCGTGCGTTCAACGGCCATGTGATTCTCCTGTTTTCCTGTGGATAAACCTGTGGACAAAAGTGGGACAAAACGTGCAAAACAGCATACAACAACTTGAAACAGCAAAACAATTTATAAAAAAAAACGTCCATGCGGCCTGTGGCTGACTGTAAATAACTTGATCTCTGCTGCGGCACCCTATATAGTCCAGTCCCAGTGCTCCGACGCCTGTCGGCGCCCCGTCATGATCCTCTTTTTCTGGAGAGAGAACCCTGCCATGCGTACTCCTTTGCGACAAAAAACAGGCGGTCTGGCCACGCTGTTGTGCCTCTCTGCCCTGTTGCTACAGCCAGCCTCCGCACGGGCAGCCGTGTGGTACACGGGGGAGTTTTCCGCCGACATTATCATTACCGATCCCGGCGCGCCAGACAATAAGGTGCGGGGCACCTTTTATGTGGGCAAGGATCGTTTCCGGGCGGAGGGCAACCATCAGGGCAAACAAAAGGCCCTCATCGTCCATCCCCAGGAGCGCAAGGTCTGGATGCTTTTCCCGGAAGAAAAAAGTTTCTATGCCGGGCCCGGTGGTGCCCCGGTGCCTCCCAAGCCGGATATCGACCGGTTGCCGGGGGATGCCGACGCGCCCTGCAAGCAGGATAAGGCCATTGTCTGCACACGGCTAGGGACAGAAACACTCAACGGCATCGAAACGGAAAAATGGGAGGTCAAGATCACCCCCCCCGCACCACCACCCGGGCAGCCCGCCGTTCCGGAACAGATGGCGCAAAAGGTGACCGTTTGGGCCGATCCGGTGCGCCATATTGTCATCCGGCAGCAGCCGGAGGTGGGCCCCTCGACCGAGCGGGTTTTGACGGCAACGGAAAAAGTGGCCGACCGGGTGACGGAAAAGTGGGCCATTTCGCTGACCCTGCCGGATGGACAGGGTGGCAAAACCCAAAAATTTGTGCGCTGGGTGGACAGCAAGCTGCGGGTGCCGGTCCGCGAGGAAACGGAGGGCAAGGTGGCCATGGAGCTGGTCAATATTCAGGAAAAGGCGCAACCGGCCTCTTTGTTTGAAGTGCCCAAGGATTATCGCGAGATTTCGGCGCCGCCCGCCCCTGGCGGCGTGGGACGGGAGCCGCCCAATGCGGCGGAGATGCCCCCCCCGGCGGCCCCCGCCCAACCGGCCCAGCCTGGCAAGTTGAACTATCATTGATCTCTGGCCTTTTTCCCTCCCGGTGCACAGACCGGGAGGGAGAGATTATACCTTGGCGACAGTGAGGAGTGGTCGATGGCAGGACATAGTAAATGGGCCAATATTAAAATCCGCAAAGGTGCGCAAGATGCTAAGCGCGGAAAAATATTTACAAAGTTAATTCGAGAGATTACCACGGCTGCCCGGATGGGGGGGGGAGAGCCTGCCGCCAATGCCCGTTTGCGCGGGGCAGTGCTGGCGGCGCGCGCCCAGAATATGCCAAAAGATGTGATCGAAAAGGCCATCAAACGGGGTGTGGGCGGTTTGGAGGGGAGCAACTATGAAGAGGCCCGTTATGAGGGATATGGGCCGGGTGGGGTGGCGGTGATCGTGCAAACCCTGACCGACAATTACAACCGCACGGTTGCCGATGTGCGCCATGCCTTTACCAAATATGCGGGCAATCTGGGCACGGCGGGTTGCGTTTCCTATCTGTTTGACAACAAGGGGTTGCTGACCTTTGAACAGTGTGATGAAGATGCCCTGATGGAGGCCGCCCTGGAGGCCGGTGCGGAGGATGTGCTGGCCGATGGGGGTCGTTTTGAGGTGATCACGGCGGCAGACCAACTCCATGCGGTGCAGGAGACGCTGCTCCAGGCCGGTTTTAACCCCACCCAGGCCGAACTCACCATGCGCCCCCAAAACAGCGTCACCCTGGACGAAAAGCAGGCCACCTCGATGTTGAAGCTGCTGGACATGCTGGAAGATAACGACGATGTGCAAAAGGTTTACACCAACTTTGACATTCCGGATGAAATTCTGGAACGTTTGGCCGGCGGTTAGGTCGAAGGAATGCGCGTCATCGGCATCGATCCCGGTACCACCAGCACCGGGTGGGGCGTTGTGGAGTCGAATGGTTCAACCCTGCAGCATGTGGCCAGCGGCTGTGTGCGCACCCAGGTCGGGGAGCCTTTGCCGGCCCGGTTGGGAAAAATTTTTGCGGAGTTGACCCGCATTGTCATCCAGTATCAGCC
The DNA here is from genome assembly GCA_015229095.1 of Magnetococcales bacterium. Classification (GTDB taxonomy): domain Bacteria; phylum Pseudomonadota; class Magnetococcia; order Magnetococcales; family Magnetaquicoccaceae; genus Magnetaquicoccus. Next base: position 8,315 of record JADGCE010000006.1, read on the forward strand.
GCAGGAGGCCGTCGTCGAGGAGATTTTTGTCTCGCAAAACGTGCAGAGTGCCCTGAAGTTGGGCCATGCCCGTGGGGTGGCCATCGCGGCCGCCAACCATCGGGGTCTGCCGGTCCATGAATATACCGCCCTCCAGGTAAAAAAAGCGGTGGTTGGCCATGGTCATGCGGAAAAAAGGCAGATGCAGGAGATGGTGCGTATTCTGCTCTGCATGGGCAAGAGTGCCCCCCAGGATGCGGCGGATGCCTTGGGGGTGGCCATTTGCCACTTGAACCATCTGCCGGCTCGCCTCCTGCGCCCCGTGCCGGTCGTTGCGGGGGGGCAACCCCCATGATCGCCATGCTGCGGGGTGTGTTGGCAGAGAAACAGCCGGACCATCTGGTGTTGGATGTGGGGGGGGTGGGGTATCGGCTCTTTGTCTCCCTGACCACCTACGAAAAACTGCCCGGTGTGGGGGCGACGGTGCAGCTTTTCACCGTGACCCATGTGCGGGAAGATGCGTTGCATCTTTATGGTTTTGTCAGTCAGGAGGAGCGTTCCCTCTTTGTCTTGTTGAACAATATCAGCGGGATTGGTACGCGCATGGCCATCTCGGTCCTCTCCACCTTGAGCGCTCCCGCCCTGGTGGCGGCCATCGCTGCGGAAGATTTGCCTACCCTGTGCCTGGTTCCCGGTGTCGGTCGCAAAACGGCTCAACGCCTGGTCATCGAACTGAAGGACCGGTTGCCTGCGGGCATGATGATGCCCCTCTCCTCCGCAGAGACCTTGGACGGAGACAAGCCGGGCAGCGTGGCGGAGTCTGCCGCCGGTTCACTCCCCTCCCGCACCGTGTTGCGGGGGGAGCTGACCTCGGCCTTGTTGAATCTGGGCTACAAACGACCGGAGGTGGAGCGGGTGTTGGGGACGCTGCTGGCGGGTGCATCGATCCACACCGTCAGTGATGGTTTGCGGGCTGCTCTCAAGGCGTTGGCCCGTCCGGTGGCGGAATGAGCCCGGACCCCTCCCCGTCGCCCCTGTTGTCCCCGAGTGTGACAGCGGGGGAGGGACAGAGCGACCCCGCCTTGCGGCCTCGGCAGTTGGCAGAGTTTATCGGGCAGGACAAGTTGAAAACCAACCTGATGGTTTTCCTTCAGGCGGCCAAAAATCGGGGGGAGGCCATGGACCACCTTCTCCTGCATGGTCCCCCCGGTCTGGGAAAAACCACCTTGGCCCGCATCATGGCCGCCGAACTGGCGGTGGGGCTGCGTGCCACCTCCGGTCCTGTGATCGAAAAGGCGGGGGATTTGGCGGCCCTGCTCACCAACCTGGAACGGGGCGATCTGCTCTTCATCGACGAAATTCATCGCCTCAATCCTTCGGTGGAAGAGATTTTGTATCCGGCCATGGAGGACTATCAGCTGGATATCCTGATAGGCGAGGGGCCCGCAGCCCGTTCCATCAAGATTGATCTGCCGCCGTTTACCCTGGTGGGCGCCACCACGCGGATTGGCATGCTGACCAATCCCCTGCGGGATCGGTTCGGTATTCTGGCGCATATGGAATTTTATCAGCCTGTCGAGTTGGCGGCCATTCTCCAGCGTTCTGCCCGCTTGTTGCGGGTCTGCCTGGAGGATTCCGGGGCCCGGGAGATTGCCCGTCGCTCCCGGGGGACGCCGCGCATTGCCAACCGGCTCCTCAAGCGGGTTCGGGATTTTGCGGAGATGATGGGCAAAGGTTGCATCGATCGGGAGATGGCCTGCCATGCCCTGGAGCTGTTGGAGGTGGATCATCGTGGTCTGGACCGTATGGACCGCCTGTTTCTCAGCACCATTATCGACAAATTTGCGGGGGGGCCTGTGGGGGTGGATACCCTGTCGGCGGCCATCAGCGAAACCCGTGATACCATCGAAGATGTGGTGGAACCATTTTTGCTTCAGGAAGGATTATTGGATCGTACACCACGGGGGCGCCGGGCGACGATACAGGCCTATAGCCATCTGGGACGGGCGTTGCCCCGGCAGCAGGAGTGAACAGCGTGACGGGAAAACCTTTCGTTTGGCCTGTTCGGGTATACTATGAGGAGACGGATGCTGGTGGTGTGGTCTACCACAGCAACTATCTCTGCTTCATGGAGCGGGCCAGAACGGAATGGTTGCGCGGGTTGGGTTTTGGCCAGGAGCAGTGCCGCCGGGAACGGGGGCTTCTCTTCGCCGTCACCAAAATGGAGATCCATTTTTTGGCTCCTGCACGGTTGGATGACACTTTGACCGTCTCCGTGCAGCTTCTCGGCTACAAGCAGGCCAGTGTCACCTTGCAGCAGAGCATCCAGAGAGAGCAGGAGCAACGGCAGCTGATCCAGGCAACGGTCCGTCTTGTTGCCTTGAACGATCGGTTCAAACCGACCCGCTTGCCTGAGGAGTTGGTGCAGATGTTGTGTGGAGCCGTGTAGGGGATACACACAGGGCATGGTCCGCCTGTCAGGGATGGCAGCAGACCGCAAACAGATAATCCGGTTAACATTTTACCAATGGTTCACTCATGAATGAAACACTCGCATCCCACTCTCCCTGGGAGTTGGTCTCCCAGGCGGGACCTGTGGTCAAGCTCGTCATGCTGCTTTTGTTGGCAGCCTCCGTTTGGTCCTGGAAGATCATTATTGAAAAGTGGATGCTCTTTCGCCGGGTTACCCAGGAGGCCACCGCCTTTGAAGAGCGGTTTTGGAGTGGCGGCAGTATTGCCAAGCTCTATCAGACAGCGGCGCGGGAGTGGCCGGACAGTCCCCTGGTCAATGTTTTTACGACGGGTTTCCGGGAGTGGAAACGCTGGGAAGGGGAGGATGGCGTGCCAACCGCCGCCGAAGCCGGCGATCTGCTGCCGAACATTCGCCGCGCCATGACCGTTGCCCTCAATCGGGAGATGGATCTGCTGGGGCGGGGGTTGACGTTCCTGGCCACGACCGGTTCCACCAGCCCTTTCATCGGCCTGTTCGGGACGGTTTGGGGGATCATGAACTCTTTCCTGGGTCTGGCAGGCGCCAAAAATACCACCCTGACCATGGTGGCGCCGGGTATCGCAGAGGCCTTGATTGCGACGGCCATGGGCCTGGTGGCGGCCATTCCGGCGGTGATTGCCTACAACAAATATGCAGCCACTTTGCGTCGGTTTCATCAAAAAATGGATAATTTTGGCGCCGAATTCCTGAATATCCTGGAGCGGCAGAGTGCCCGTCGGGGAGGGAAAAACGTATGAGCATGGGGGTCAATTTTAACACCCAGGGGTCCGACCATGGTGCCATGAGTGACATCAATGTCACCCCCATGGTGGATATCATGTTGGTTCTTTTGGTGATCTTCATGGTGACCGCGCCTTTGTTGACCCAGGGTGTGGAAGTCAACCTGCCCTCGACACGGGCGGCTCCCCTCAACTCCAAACAGGAGCCGTTGATCATAACCGTCAACCAGGATGGGTTGACCTACATCGAAAAAAACCTGCAAACCACTGCGCAATTGATTGAAAAGGTGACGGCTATCCGCAAAAGCAATCCCGATCTGCCCGTCTTTGTCCGTGGTGATCGGAAAACCCCCTATGGGTCTGTCATGGTTGTGATGTCTCAGTTGCAACAGGCTGGGGTGGACCGCATCGGCCTGGTTACTGAACCACCTGCGCAATAATTGTATGGCATCCCATCATAAACCGCTGCTCCTATCGATCATTGGCCACATTCTGGTGCTGGTGCTGGCCTTTGTATCGCCCTTTTCCCAACCGGAAAAGGAGTTGACGCCGCCTGTCATGGTCAGCCTGGTGCAGTTGCCCCCTTCTCCTGCTCCCACGCCCCAGAAGGCGCCTGTGCCCGTGGAGGAGACGGCACCCGAGCCGGATGCCGCCGAGCCAGCGGAGATGCCGCCCCTTGTGGAACCGGTGCAGGTGTTGCCGCCTGTGGCACCGGTCAAGGCTGCCTTGCCGCCACCGCCGCCACCGCCGCCACCGCCACCGCTGGTTGCCCCCGTGGTTGAGCCGGAACCGAAGCCGGAGCCCAAACCGGAGCCGAAACCTGCGCCGAAGCCGGAACCGGCACCGGAGCCAAAGCCAGTGCCGAAGCCGGAACCAAAGCCGGAACCGAAGCCTGCACCGAAGCCGGAACCGAAACCGGAGCCGAAGCCTGCACCGAAGCCGGAACCGAAGCCGGAGCCCAAACCGGAGCCGAAGCCTGCGCCGAAGCCGGAGCCAAAACCGGAGCC
>JADGCE010000006.1:12631-29223 GCA_015229095.1 Magnetococcales bacterium
GGCGGCACGGAAGGAGAAGGAGGAGGCGGCACGGAAGGAGAAGGAGGAGGCGGCACGGAAGGAGAAGGAGGCAGCGGCGAAGAAGGCGAAGGCAGAGGCGGCGAAAAAGGCGAAAGAGGAGGCAGAGAGAAAGGAGAAGGAGCTGGCGGCCCAGAAACTGGCGGCAGAGAAGGCCGCCGAGTCGGCGAAAAAAGCGTCGGAGACGCCGGATTTTTCTTCCATCGCTGCGGCCATTGCCAAATCGCAACCCAACAAACCGGCCCCACGGCCAGCGACGCAGCCTGCCCAGCAGGCCAGGCCGGCCCCGGCTCAGCAGGCGGAGACGACTCAGGAGCCGCGTGCCTCCAGTCTGACGGTGCAGCTGTGGCAACGCAAAATTCACGGCAAGGTGTTTGAAAACTGGACCAAGCCCAGTGGGTTGCCCAATGAGCTGAATTTGGCGGTGACCGTACTGGTGGAAGTGGGGCAGGATGGGACATTGGTGAATCCCCGTATCAGTCGCACTTCCGGCAATGCCATTTTTGATCGTTCCGTGATTCGGGCCATTCAAAAGACCGCATCGGTGGAGCAGGCTCCAGCGGGTTGTCCCGAGTGCCGGGAGCTGGAAATCAATTTCCGGCCTCAATAATCATCCATGGTCTGCTCATGAAAGGGATGCTCGACTCCCTCGCCAATGCTGAGTTGTGTACCCAGTGTGGTTATTGCTTGCCGGTCTGTCCCACCTATCGGGCAGAGAACAGCGAGTTGCACTCGCCACGAGGGCGGGTTTCCGTTGTGTTGGCATTGCAGGCCGGCACCCTTACCCCTGCGGAGGCGGCGGGGGTTTTGGAACATTGTCTCGTCTGCCGGGCCTGTCATGCGGCCTGTCCGGCGGGGGTTCGCCCGGCCAAACTGGCCATGGTGGTGCGCGCCGAGATGCCTATCCAACCGACCTGGTTGAGTCGGATGTTGCACCATGTGACCAACAGTCACCCGCTGACGGCGCGCTGCAGTGCCCTGTTGTCGGTTTACCAGCGTTCCGGGTTGCAGCGTGTGATGCGTCGGCTGGGCCTTCTGCGCCTCTTGCCGCCTCTGGAGCGTGTGGAAGCGTTGCTGCCTGCGCACCGACCGGCAGAGTCTGTGCCACCCTTTCCCGCCCGCCCGGAGCAACCGGGCCGCCCCCGCATCGCCTTGTTGAGTGGTTGCATGGGGCGCCTGTTTTATCCGGCGGTTGCCCCCTCCGCAGCGCAATTGCTGGCACAGTGGGGAGGGGAGGTGCTTCCCTTGACAGGGTTCGGCTGCTGTGGCGCACCCTTTCGAGAGTCCGGGGATCGGCCCACTCTGGTGCGGCAGGCACGGCGTACCCTGGATGCTTTTCTGGCCGTGGCCCCTGTCCAGGCTGTTGTGTGCGACAGCAGTGTCTGTGCTGTGACAATACGCAGCTACGCCCGCCTGTTGGCCGATGATAAAAACTATGCGGCAGCGGCCAAACTCTTGGCTGCACGGGTGTATACCCTCAGTCAATTCCTGGCCGACAAGCCAGGAGAACTCTCCGTCTCCCCAAGAGATCCCGGTTTTGGCTCTGTCGCTTATCATAATCATTGCCAAGCGCGTTATGGGTTGGGTATCATGCGAGAGGCGGGTCTGTTGTTGTCTGCACTGCCGATTGTTTACCGCGATTTATGGCAGGAAGATGCCCCTTCCGAGGGGTGTTGTGGTGCGGGTGGTGCGTATCAACTGCATCATCCGCAGCGCAGTCAAAAAATCAGAGCGGCCAAATTGGCCGCCATCGAGGCCTGCGGCGCAGAGACGGTTGTGGGAGAAAATCCCGGCTGTCTGATGCACATCGCCGCCGGGCTGGAACAAGCGGGCTCGACCGTCCGGGTGCGTCACTTGGCGGAGCTGCTTTGGGCAGCCCATTCATCGTAACAACCGACTGATTGACAGGTGCTTCTATGAACAGAACAGCTTTTCTTTCCTTTTGTACTGCCGTCTTGACGGCGGGGCTGGCCTTGGCGACTTTTTGGCCGGAGGATGCCGACGCCCGTGCGGGTGGAGGACAATCGACCGGCAGCCGGGGATCCCGGAGTTTTTCCACCCCACGCCAAACAACGCCTGCCCCCAGCAGTAGTCCCATGCGTCAAAGCACGCCTGCGGCGACCGCCCCGACGGCGCCGACGGCTCCCGCTGCGGCACCCCACGTCCCGGCAGCCGCTCCTCCTGCTCTGCCCGCCGCGTCGGGTATGGGGGCGGGGTTGTTGGGGGGGCTGGGTGGTTTGGCTTTGGGTGGCCTGTTGGGTGCAGCCTTGTTTGGTGGTGGGAGCGGGGGTGCCGCCGATGGCGCGGCCAATGCTGCGGCCAATGCCGCCAGCTCGGCAGGTGGTGTGGGCGGCAGCGGCATCGGTTTGTTGGAAATTGTGTTGATTGGCGGCTTGATCTGGTTTGCCTTGCGTTGGTTCAGACAACAAAAAGAGCGGTCCGCTGCGCCTATGGGTGCCTATGGACGCAGTGCCCGATCGGCAGCGGCGGAGCCTTTTCTCGGCAAGCCAACCCTCCACACCTCTCCTGGTCAATGGGAGGCCGGTTCGGGAGGCGATGATCGTGCCCAGGGGCTGGCCAATATTGCCAGCATGGATCCCAACTTTGATGAAACCCGTTTCCTGGAAGGGGCCAAGATGGCCTTTCAGCATATTCAGGGAGCCTGGAGCGACTGGAGTGTGGAACGGTTGCGTCCCCTGTTGACCGAACGGATGTGGGGCTTGATACAGGCCCAGGCCATGGAGCGTAAAGCGGCGGGCAAGAGGGATATTATTGAAAAAATCCGTTTTGAACAGGTGGAGATCAGCGAAGCGTGGCAGGAGGCGGGGGAGGATTGGCTGACGGTGCATTTTCTGGTGGATATGGTGGATTATACCACCGATCTCCAAGGCAACGTGCTGGAGGGCGATCCCCAGGTCAGCGCGCGTGTGGAAGAGTATTGGACCTTCAACCGTCCCGTGGGCAGTCGGGAACCGGGCTGGTTTTTGTCGGCCATTCAGCAACCGGGTGAAGTGGCCAAAAGTGTCATCTGAGTGTGCGGGTATGTGTGGGGGGCGTGGGAGGTTGGAGATGCCATCGCCCCCCAATTCCAAAGGGAGGCATAGGAAGGCTCATGGGCGGTGCTGCTCGTTGTTTTGTGCTGCTTTTGCTTGTTCTGCTGGGAGGGTGTCAGGGCAGGCCGCTGCATGATCTTGCCGAAAAGCCCAGGGCTCGGGTGGGCGAAGTGACCGCGACCAACAGTCTGGAGCCTGTGCCGTGGTCTTCGGTGCCCGCCACCCTGTTTCAGGAGCGTTCCACCCGCTCCTGGGCCGAGGCTCTGGAGCGCAGTGCCCTCTATTATCGTCGTTTGCCTCCCGGCCAGCTGTTCCATTTTGGTGCCTCAACGCGCACGGCGGCGGCGATGGCCAAGGCCTGCAGCGAACTGGCCGATGTGGCCCGCAGCGAGGATGGAGAGCGGTTGCAGGCCGTGTTGCAACAGCGTTTTCGCCTGTTCCGTGCGGTGGGCAACAATGAAGGGGATGTGATGGTGACCGCCTATTACGAACCCCTGCTGCGTGGCTCGTTGCGGCGTTCCAATCGCTATTTTTATCCCATCTACCGTCGTCCCTCCGACCTGTTGGAATCGGCTGCGGATGCGAACGGTCGCCGCAAGATTTATCGTATGGAGAAGGGTAAATCCGTGCCCTATTATGATCGCAGTCAGATAGATGGCCATATTTTAACCTCCAAGCAGCCGGGCAAACTGGCCAAGCGGGGTTTGGAACTGGTTTGGGTGGACAGTGCCATCGATGCCTTTTTCCTGCATATCCAGGGTTCGGGGCGGGTCATTCTGGAAAATGGTCAGGTCATGCGTCTGGGCTATGATGGTGCCAATGGCCGTTCTTACGTAGCCATTGGTAAAATCTTGATTGATGAAGGGAAAATTCCCAAGGAAGAGATGACCATGCCGCGCCTGCGCCAATGGTTGTTGGATCATCCCGATGAAAACAAGCGGCTGATGTTTGCCAATCCCTCCTATGTGTTTTTCCGTGAATTGCAAGGGGACGCAGTGGGCAACATCAATGTCCCCCTGACTGCGGATCGTTCGATTGCTACCGATCATCGCCTGTTTCCCAAGGGGGCTCCCGCCATTCTGGCAACTACCGCCCCTGTGTTTGCCGGTGATGGCAAGACGGTGACGGGGTGGCAGCCGGATCTGCGTTGGGTGGTCAATCAGGATACCGGCGGGGCGATTCGGGGCGCGGGGCGCGTGGATCTGTTTACGGGGTTTGGGGAAAACATGGAATACCGGGCCGGAGTGATGAAACAGGCCAACTCCCAGCTCTACTTTATCGCACCCGCTGAGCAGCCGTGACGCAGGGGGCACGCCGACGCAGCTGAAACCATCAAAAAAGAAGAGTGGAGGGGGTCTGGGGGAGGCGGTTCTCCGCCTCCCCCGGAAATGGTCAGAACGACGATCGACGCCCGCACTTGCTCAGAACAGCACCACGGCCCCGCAGTCCGATGCCTGGTTTTTGCTGTCCCAGCGGAACGGAACCCCTTCCGCCTCTTTTTTGGGCAGCTTGCCACCGGTCGCACACATATTCCCTACCAGAGTGGGGGCCCCTTCAACAAACCCATCTCCGGCGCGGAAAGTACCGGTGGAGGGGTTGCCGTCGTCCATTTTGCGGTCCAACTCGGCGATCAGCTCGGCCGGAATGCCCTTGCCTACCCAGAGCTGATTGCTGTTGGCGGTATCCGAAGCCCAGCTGACCCCGGTTTGCTCATTGGCGTAAATAAAAAACATGGGCGCATTGAAGGCGTTGATCATGCAGGTTTCCGCCGCACAACTCCAACTGTTGAAATCCCCGGGCTGCAAGGGCTTGCCGTCAAAGGATCCCGATATAAAATTGGCCTTGGACAAATGGAGCCATACCAGGCTGCTTTCCAGCAGACGGTTGGCCTCATCCGGTTTTCCTGGGGTTTTGCTGTCATTGTATCCCACCCGGCCATTGCCATCCCCATCCTGACCACTGGCCACGCCCTCTATGTTGGTGGAGGCTCGGGCATAGTCCCCCGGCAGTGCCCGGAAACGATCCGTAAATCCCAGGATGGCCGCTTTGACCGCACTGCCCTGGTCGGCCACGCTGTGGGTGCGGGCACTGCGTATCAGCTCTTGTCCCTTCAACACGCCGCCTAAAATCAAGCCGATGATGAGGATGACAATGGCCATTTCAATCAGCGTAAAACCGCCCTGCCGGGGGTTGCGATATCGTGGGAGCTGCGGATTCATGTGGGGGGTCTCCTGAGCAGATGGGATCACTGGGCCAGTGGGAGGGCAGTACACGCTCGACGCAGCATGTATCGCACAGCACCCACCGACGGGCCAGGAGAATTTTACGCAAAAATTCATACACAAGCAAATATCCCCGCCATTTGGCTACAATGGCTTGATTTTTATGAGTTCCAAGACCAGAATGAACGCCTTTGAGCGCTCTATCCGGTCTATGCCTTGCCAGAAGCCTGGCGCGCGCAACAGTCCAGGTCGGGCTCATCCTGTCTGATACGACGGAGCAGCCCGTATGGTTCCAACACTTTTTATGGGGCAATGGCCAACATGTTTGCCAATCGTTATGAGTGGCTGATCGGTCTGCGTTATTTGCGGGCCAAACGGACCCAGCATTTTATCAGCGTGATCACCTTTCTCTCCATGGGGGGGATCGCCCTGGGGGTGGCGGCTCTCATCGTGGTGCTGGCTGTGATGACCGGGTTCCGTGAGACCCTGCAACAGCAAATTTTGGGGGTGACCAGCCACATTACCGTCCGCTCCAATGTGGGGGAGATCCGGCAGTTTGCCAAAGTGTTGGAGGTGGTCGACGGCGCACCAGGGGTTTCGGGCGCGGCGCCTTTCATCGCCGGGCAGGCGATGATGCAGGCCAAAGGACGTCCGATTGGTATTACCCTGCGGGGTATTGACACTCAACGGGAAAAAGAGGTCTCCGATCTGGAAAAAAATCTGGTTCTGGGTAAACTGGAACAGTTATCCGGGTTTGGTGTCATTCTGGGCAAAAACTTGGCCCATAACCTGGGGGTTGCTCTGGGGGAACCGGTGACGCTCCTGGTGGCTACGGCCAATGTCACGGCCATGGGCACTCTGCCCCGCATGAAGCGGTTTACTGTGGTGGGCATTTTTAATTCTGGCATGTATGAATATGACAGCTCTTTGGCCTATATCCATCTGCCGGATGCCCAGGCCCTGTTTCGCATGAATCAAACCGTTACCGGCATTGAAGTGAAAACCCCGGATCCGGAATTTGCGTTGTCGATTCATAAACAGTTGGAACAGCGGCTTGCTCCCCTGGCTCCCGCCGAAGGGGGGTTTTGGGTGCAGAATTGGATGGAGATGAATCATAATTTTTTTCGTGCCTTGCGCCTGGAAAAGGCCACCATGTTTGTCATCCTTTTCCTGGTGGTGGTGGTGGCCGCTTTCAACATTGTCTCCAGTCTGATCATGTCTGTGATGGAAAAGGCGCAGGAGATTGCCATTTTGAAAACAATGGGTGCGACCACCCAGGGTGTGATGACTATTTTTATTATCAATGGGGGCATTGTCGGCCTGACCGGCACGGTGGCCGGGTTGCTCCTGGGACTCTCCCTGGCGCATAACCTGGAGCCGGTTTTGGGGCTGGTTGAACGCTGGTTTGGTATCCAGATTCTTTCGGGAGAGGTCTATTATATCGATTATCTGCCCTCCAAAGTGGTGCTGTCTGACGTGGTCTGGATTACCGGCGTCAGCCTGCTGATCAGTCTGTTGGCCACCCTCTATCCGGCCTGGCGCGCGGCACGCATCGATCCCGTGGATGCCCTGCGCTACGAATGATGGGTACGCCAAGAGAAAAACCTTTGCCCATGATCATAGTCGCCCGAGTGGCCGCTGCCGTGGTTCTGGCGGCACTCTTCGTGCTGGCGTATCGCGATGGGGGGCTGGGGGATCCTCTCCGCTGGGCCTCCTGTGCGGCGGGGTGCGGAGCGGTGGATATGGCGATGTTTGTCCTGTTCTACCTGATGGCCACCGTTCTTTTTATGCCGGGGTCGGTGTTGACCCTGGCGGGCGGGGCTTTGTTTGGTCCCTGGCTGGGTGGTTTGCTCTGTCTGGTCGGGGCGACACTGGGCGCGGGGCTCTCTTTCCTGATTGCGCGTCACCTGGTGGGTAGATGGGTGGCGCGTCGGGTGGAGGGCATGCTCGGCTCTCTTCTGGCCGGGGTGGCGGCGGAGGGGTGGCGTTTTGTTGCCTTTGTTCGCCTGGTGCCCCTCTTTCCCTTCAACCTGCTCAACTATGCCTTGGGCTTGACCCCTGTGCGCCTGGACCACTATCTGCTGACCTCTTTGCTCTGCATGGCGCCCGGTTGTCTGGCCTATGCCTGGTTGGGGCACGCCGGCAAGGAGGCGCTCCACGGCAGCGCCGATGCGGTGCGCGCCGGGTTGTGGGCCCTGGGGGTGTTGGCCATCGCGCTCCTGTTGCCCCGGTGGGTTCGCCGGGCACGGGCCAGAGAGCACCCGGCCTGTTGTCGCCCGCAGGGCACGCCGGAGCCTGGAGGCACGCCGCCGGCTTCGGATGGGGGGGAGCTTTCCGACCCAACCGACCGCACGCCTGACCCTGGCCGTGTGATGGTATCCGGTCAAGACCACTCTTCCGCCTGATGGCAGGGCAGGGAGCGCATTGCCCCATTATTTTGTCTTGAACAGGGCCTCGGCCGCTTGACGTGAGGCGTCGACAGGCTTTCTGGGGCGTGGGTTGGAGGCTGGGGGGACCGCCTTGAAAAAATCACAAAAGTTGGCCTGTTCCTTGTCAACAACCCGCTCTGCCTGAATTTCACGGCAGGAATTGTAACAGAGAGGATCATACAAAAAGCAGTTTTTACATACCCGGGTCTCCCGGTGACAACTGGGACAGTCATCCTGCCGACCGAACTGTTCAACAGCAAGAGACTCGCCGCAATTCCAACAAGTGCCTGTACGATTGACGTGCATCATCCGAATGTTCCGCTTGCAGTGGGTTGGATGGGTGGTGAAAGCGTTGAGGGAGGGCAACAGCAGCCCCGTCGCCGGACACTCTACCCCATTTTGGGCCATTTTGGAAAAGAAAATTACGCATACCCTGCTGCGGATGTCGTCAGATTCTGCCGTCCCGATCAGATTAAAATTTAGACATTTGCTGATTCAATAGACACGTGTGTGCCTAATTATTAATCACGCCCATTGCCCGTCCCTGTTTCATGAGGGCGAATTTTGCAAAAAATCATTTTAATACAAATATATAATCGTGTGGCACAGACAGTGCGTAAAGGGTATTCCAAGAGGGGAGCCGGGAGGGCCTCATCGCGGGGTCAACTCAGAAAGCACACCATCCATGACGCGCATCCACGCGCTTGCCATATGACACCATACGAGGAGAGAGACGAATGAAATGGATTATCGCCATCATAAAACCATTCAAGCTGGACGATGTCCGAGAAGCATTGACGGATCTGGGGATCTCTGGGCTGACCGTTTCGGAAGTGCGGGGGTTTGGCCGTCAGAAGGGGCATACCGAGTTGTACAGGGGTGCGGAATACCAAGTGGATTTTTTGCCCAAGCTGAAGATTGAACTGGCCGTGGAGGGGGAGCGGGTGGCCCAGGTGATCGATGCCATCCGCTCGGCCAGCAACACGGGCAGAATTGGCGACGGCAAAATTTTCGTATTGGATATGGAACAGGCTGTGCGCATCCGTACCGGTGAAACCGGACAGACCGCTCTCTAACCGCAGGTAATCATGGCTAACAAGGAGGAAACCCGATGAAAAAACTCTGGATGCGGTGGTGCTTGCCCGTCGGTGCCGCGCTGATGTTGTCTCTCCCCTCTGGGGCGATGGCGGAAGAGGTGGTGGTGCTCAATCCGGGCAATACCGCCTGGATGTTGACTTCCACAGCCCTGGTGTTGTTCATGACCGTGCCTGGTCTTTCCCTGTTCTATGGGGGCATGGTGCGTGCCAAAAATGTGCTCTCCGTTTTGATGCAGTGTTTTGCCATTACCTCCCTGATCACCGTGTTGTGGAGTCTGTATGGTTACAGCCTGGCCTTTGGGGATGGGGGCGGATGGAATGCCATGATCGGCGGAACGCAAAAGTTGTTTCTGGCCGGAATCACCGCGACCAGTCTGAATCTGACCATCCCGGAAACGGTCTTTTTGGTCTTTCAAATGACCTTTGCCATCATTACGCCGGCATTGATTGTCGGTGCCTTTGCGGAACGGATGAAATTTTCTGCCATGCTCCTCTTCATGGGCCTGTGGTTTACGGCGGTCTACCTGCCCGTCTGCCATTGGGTCTGGGGTGCCGGCTGGCTGAGCACCCGGGGCGTATTGGATTTTGCGGGGGGAACGGTGGTCCACATCAATGCGGGCGTTGCAGGCTTGGTGGCCGCCCTGGTGCTGGGCAAGCGCAAGGGCTTTCCCACCACCCATATGCCGCCTCACAATCTCACCTTTACCGTCATGGGCGCGGGTATGTTGTGGGTCGGTTGGTTTGGCTTTAACGCAGGCAGTGCCGTGGCTGCGGATGGTATTGCCGGTATGGCCATGGCTGTCACCCAGATTGCGGCGGCGGCGGCGGCCTTGAGCTGGATGTTTGTGGAGTGGGGCATTCATGGCAAGCCCAGCGCCTTGGGCATTGTCACCGGGGCAGTGGCGGGTTTGGTGGCCATTACACCCGCCTCCGGGTATGTCAGCCCCATGGCTGCCCTGGTGATTGGTGCGGTCGCCGGTCTCCTCTGTTTCTGGGGCGCGACCGCTCTCAAACGGAAGATGGGCTATGATGACTCCCTGGATGCCTTTGGGGTGCATGGTGTTGGAGGGATTGTGGGTGCTGTGTTGACCGGGGTGTTTGCCAGCAAGGATCTGGGAGGTGTGGGGTTTGCCACGGGGATCAATACCCTTTCCGAACAGGTGGTCGCGCAGCTGGTCGGTGTCGGTGCCACGGTGGTCTATTGTGCCATTGTGACGTTTATCCTCCTCAAGGTGGTGGATCTGGTCACGGGCCTGCGTGTCGATTTGGAACAGGAAACCGTGGGGTTGGATCTCTCGCTGCACGACGAGAGGGGTTACAACCTGTAGTCGTGGTGTGCCGTATACATGCAGGCCGGGGAGAGGCGACTCTCCCCGGCCTTTTTGCTTTCCGGACATCTTCTGCGGAACATGTCCGGTTTGTACCGGCCTCCGGGGGCCTGCCCATACGTTTGCCCCGCTTTTCAACAGCCATGGTAACGGGTACAGAAATCGGATATCCTGCGGGAGTGGTTTGTACCGGAGGGGTGTTCATCGTGAACCGTGTGCTTGAAGGGGTGCATTGTGTTGATGTTTTCATATAAAAATCAATCTGTTGCTTCTTTTGTATCCCTCTGTCTCTTCTGTTGCTGGCCCGTGGGCGACCTGCTCCATGCGGCGGAAGAGCCCGCTGGCAAAACCGGGGCGACTGCGGATGTGGCGACGCACCACTTTACCCTGCTGACAGAACCTTCCAACGCCAAGGTGGAAATAATCAACCTGAAAACGCCCTATCAGCCGAACATGCTGCTCAAAGCGGGACGCTACCACATCGTGGTCTCCGCCGCCGGACATGAGACGGAAAAGGGCTTTATCGATATCACCCATCAGGACTGGATCGGCAAGGTGGTTCTCCATCCCCTGAATGACCCGGTGCCGGCGGACGAGAAGGAGGCCAACTCGGAGAGCCAGCTGCAGGAACAGTGGAGCAAACTGGAGCAGGAAAAAAATCAGTTGGCGGCTTTGCGGCGTACCCTTGCGCAGGAGCAGGAAAGGTTGGAGTTGGCCAAAAAAGAGTTGCATAGCGGTCGCCAGGCATTGGAACTGGCAAAACAGTCCGTGGAGTTGGCCAGGAAAGAGTGGTCGGAAAAACAGCTGGCCTGTACGCCCGCAGTCGAAGCCAAACCGGTAGTGGAGACTCCATCCAAGCCGGAGAGTGCGGGGGAACGTCAGGGAGCCGCAGAGGTGGAGGTGTTGCAGAGCCCGGTGTCGGAAGCGGTGGCTGCGCGCAAGCCACTGCCGGAGGTTGCGGCGGCACAGCCGGCGGCAGCAGCGGAGCGCAAGGAGCCACCCCCGCCTGTTCCGCTTCCCGCCCCTCTGGCCAATCCCAACAGGGCCAAACCGGTAGTCGTGCCGGAGGAGGCCCCCAAACAGGAGGAGGGGCCAGCGAGTGCAGGGGCTGGGAATGGGGCGACCGTTGCCGAAACCTCGGTGCTCTCTGCCGGGACTCTCTCCGCCGATACGCCTCCCAAAGAGTCGGCAGCCGCTGCCACGCCCCAGGTGGCTGCCTTGTTGGCCGAGGGGATGCGTTATCTGCAGCAGGCGCGTCCTCCCCGCAGTAGCCCGCCCCCGGAAAGCAAAGAGGCCCTGGACAAGCTGCGTCGGGCCCAGCAGTTGGATCCGGACAACAAGGCCGTCCAGAAGGCACTGCTCCTGTACGAGAAGCGGTATGTCATTTATACGGGATTGTTTGAAATCAAGGCCAAGGCTGACGCGATGGTGCAACGGATCGAGGCGTTGGGCATTCCTGCCTTCCAGCAGTCCGTGCTGGTCAAGGGTAAAGAGTCCCTGCGTATTTGCATTGGTCTCTTTGCGAGTCAAGAGGAGGCGGCCGACTATTTGCAGCGCCTGAAGCAGGGCAACCTGGAGATCACAGAGACCATCTTGCGCATCTACAAGCAGTAGAAACAGGCTGAGTGGATCCCCCTGATCTCTCCGAGGGCCACGTTTCTGGTGGGGGCTGTGTGGCGTCGTGGCGCAGGGAAATTGTATCGCAGAGTTTGTCATGAAACCTCAATCCGTATCCAAACCAATCCGCATCCTTCTGGTGGATGATCAAGCCCTCACGGGTCTGTTGCTGAGGCGCATGCTGGGTGCCGAGGAAGAGATGGCGGTGCTGGCCTGTCTGGATCCTGCTGCCGCTGTTCAGATGGCCGAGGAGCAGGATCCCGCAGTGATTTTATTGGATCTGGTCATGCCGGGTGTGGATGGGTTGACCCTGCTCAGGCGGTTTCGGAGCATGGAACGCTTTTCCCACACCCCCATTATCCTGCTCTCCTCGCAGGAAGAGGCTGAGTGGAAGGCCCAGGCCTTCCAGGATGGAGCCAATGATTATTTGATCAAGCTGCCGGATGCGGTGGAGATGGTGGCGCGTCTGCGGTATCACGCGGAAAATTATTTTAATCGTCAAAAACATATAAAGGATCAGCAGGCTCTGCTGGAGAGTGAGCAGCGTTTTCGCATGGTGACCCAATCCATCCCCGAGGCGATTGTCGCCGTTTGTCCGGATGGTATGATCCATTTTTGGAATCGAGGGGCAGAAAAAATTTTTGGCTATACCGCCCAGGAGATCTATGACCGTTCCTTGACCGTATTGCTTCCGCAGCATGCGTCGATGCAACCCATGCGCAAGTTGCACAGGATACGTCTCTACAGCCAACGGTACCAGGAGGACGCGCAGAAAGACAGAACATGGGAAATGGTGGGAGTGCGCAAGGGAGGTGAAACATTTCCCATGGAGTTTTCCATCGCCACCTGGAAAGCGGAGGGCGTTGTCCATTTTGCAGCGGTGATCCGGGATATCACCGAGCGCAAGCGGGCCGAGGAAAAAATTCGCCATCAGGCCCACTTTGATCTGCTGACGGATTTGCCCAATCGTAACCTGTTTCTCAAACGTTTGGACGAAAGCCTTGCGTTGGCGGCCCGGCAGAGCAAACGGTTGGCTCTGCTGTTTATCGATTTGGATCGCTTCAAGTGGGTGAATGATACCCTGGGTCACGAGGCGGGGGATGATCTGCTGCAACAGGCGGCGCAGCGTATGCTTGCCTGTGTGCGCAAGAGCGATACGGTGGCGCGGTTGGGGGGGGATGAGTTTACCATGATTTTGTTTGATATCGCGGATGCGGTCAGTGTCACACGGGTCGTGGAAACGATTCTACAGCAACTGGCTGTCCCGTTTTTGCTGTCGGGCCAGGAGGTGGGCATTTCCGGCAGCATCGGCGTCACCTTTTTTCCCGAAGATGGCGACGGGCGCGAGGCGCTGTTGCGCAATGCGGACCATGCCATGTATGTCGCCAAACGCTCCGGTCGCAACGCCTACTGGTTGTTTCAACCGGAACAGCAGGGCGCCTGATCCCACACCACGCTCAGCGCAGACCGGGACGTCGTTTTTTTTTGTCCCGATCCGCCGGGTTGGCCTCTTTTTCACCCCAAAGCGGGGCGTCGCCGAACCGTTTTTCCCACCACTCCTCCGGGGAGAGATATTTTTCCACCTCCTCTTCCCGAAACGAAAAACGATAATGGGCGCAATAGCTGCGGATCAACTGGGCCGCCTCCAGAATGCGTTGGGTCATCTCCGTGCAGCGTTCCGGCTGTTCCACGCAACGATCCGGGTGCCACCGTTTCAGCAATGTCTTGATTTGCGCCTCAATGTCGGCCAGGCAGGCCTCCTCATCCAGGCCCAAAAGCTGCCGCGCCGCGCTGATCTGTTCATAGAGGTTGGCCATCTTCGGTTTGTCTCGCTTTCTCCGCACACACTGTGTTTGCGCTTTCCCCCCGTTGTTTGTGCCCAACGCCTCACTCTCCCATACTTCGGGGTGAAAAGTCCACCCATGCGATGGCGGTGTCGGACCTCCGTGGTGAAGCACTCTGACGGCAGCGGTTTTACCATGCCTCTGCCTCTTTTCCGAACGGAAATCACCCGTCCCGACAAATGTGTTGCACAGGAAGAAACGCTTGCCGTAGAATGGCCCCGTCCATGGTTCTTCAGCAACCAGGGCATGTGCGCTGAGCGGGGGGGCTTGGGGCTCCTGTTCTCTCCGTGGGTGGCCTTCGGGCCTGAGGCGGGGAGAGCGAGGGCCGGAGTGTCTCGGCGCATGCATCCACATCGACAGCACGGTGAGCACTGTGGCCAAACCAAGCGTAGCGCGGGGCATTGCCTTGTCACCCAATCGACCAACCCACCCATGGGAGACGGTGCTCTCTCCTGTGGATGGCCGGGTCGCGCTGGCGGATGCGGCACTCTTTCTGGATGGGGAGTTTTTCCGGGAGGGCTCTGCGCTGGTCATTGTGGGTCCGTGGGGAGAACGGTTGCGGGTCGCAGACTATTTTGTCAGTGATCCGCCACCTGTTCTGACGGCACCCAATGGGGCGTTTTTGTTGCCGGAGACGGTGGCTCTGCTGCTGCCGGTCGAGTGGGGAGGGGTGCTGGTGGCCGGTCCCACCCTGATGCCTGAGAAAACGGCAGGGGTTGCAGAGGGTGCTGCCGGGGTCAACAGCAAAACGGCGACGGCTTCCATCGGCACCGTCAAAGAGGTGAGCAGTACGGTGACGGCCCGCAGTCAGGGGGGGGAAAGCCGGGTTCTGAAAAAGGGGGATGCGGTTTTTGAAGGGGAGGAGCTGCGCACTGCAGAGGGGGGGCAGTTGCAGTTGCTCTTTCTGGATGGCACCCAGTTTCAGGTAGGTGCCAGTGCCCGGGTCATTCTGGATAAGTTTGTCTACAATCCATCGGCGGCGCAGGGAGAATTTGCCGCCACCGTCATGAAAGGGGCCTTCGGCTACGCCAGTGGTGATATCGCCCGGCAGCATGCGGGACGTCACTCCCTTCTCAAGACCCCCACAGCCCAGATCGGTATCCGAGGCAGTGCCTTGCAGGGGGAGGTGGCGGAGGATGGTCAAACGACGGTTGTCCATACCTCCGGGGTGTTGGATATCTCCAACGCCCAGGGTGAGGGCACCGTCACCCTGCTGCAACCGGGAACCGCCACCGTTGTTACCCTGGATGGTACGCCTCAACCGGTTTTCCAGGCCCCCAGGGCCATCCTGGAGCGTTTCCAAAACATTTTGCCGCCTGTACCTCCCGATCATCAATCCGTACCCTCCAACGAGCCGTCGGGGGAATCCGGTCGTGACCCATTGTCGCGCTCGACGATGCTGGATGCCTACAACGCACTGGAAAAAGGGGCGGTGCTGCTTGGCGAGGATGGGCGGCTTCTCCTGTCGGTGGCAAACGGGATAGTAGGGATCGATCTGGCGCACATGAGCCAGGATGCGTTGCGGGAGTTCCGGCACGACCTGCTGGAGATCCAGCGTCTGTTGCCCCCCGCTCCGGCCCCCACCGTTGCCCTCTCCCACGGGGTGTTTTTGGATAGCGCGGTGGCGGGGGTACACTATCGCACCGCCACCCAGGAGGGTATCACCGGTCAGGGGGGCGTGTTTACCTTCAAGGCAGGGGAGACGGTCACTTTTTCCATCGGTGATATTGCTTTGGGTCAGGCACAGATGGGGAGCGGAGCCAGTCGTTCTGCCATCGTGACCCCCACTCTCCTGGCCGCCACCGTGGCAGGCAGCGGTCAGGGGGCGAGCGACAGGCAAAGGAATGTTGTCAGCAACATGGTTCGCCTGTTGCAAACGTTGGACAACGACGGCGATCCCGACAATGGCATCACCATTACCGAAGCGGCCCAGCAAAAAGCGGTTGGTGCGGCGGTGCAAGGGATTGATATGACCGCAGACACGGCGCTGTTTTCTGCCAACAGCCAAGTGGCCTCCTTTGTCCAGGAGGCCACCCAGGAGAGTCCTGCCCCCCGTACCACCCTGGTGGATGAACAGGAGGCCCTGGCCCACTATGAGCAGACCTTGCAGAGGGTGGCCTTCCTTGAGAGCAGCCTCAGCGTGCGCTCGGCCAGTTTTCTGTCGGCGGTGGAGGATCAACCGTTTACCTTTGCCCTCCCCCCGGAGACCTTTCTGAGTCAAACGGGTTCCAGCCTGCGCTATGGGGTGAGTGCCTTGCCCGGTTGGCTGCAGTTTGATGAAGAGAGCCTGACGCTCAGCGGTACCCCCGCCAATGGGGATGTGGGCAATGTCACCTTCACGGTGACCGCCAGCAGTGGTACCAGTGCCAGCGCGGCGGTCAACTATGTGCTCATGGTGAACAATGTGGATGATGCGCCGCAGGCGACCCCGATCGGTGCGCAATCGGTGCGGGTTGGCCAGGCCGTGCAGCATCTCATCGCCCCGTTCACGGATGTGGATGTCGATCTGAATGTAGGGGATTCCCTGCTCTATGACACCCTGACCTACCGCGCCACCCTGGCGGATGGCCAACCGTTGCCCGACTGGTTGCACTTTGACGGCACCACCCGGACCTTTACCAGTGCCCTTCTGGAACAGGGGGGGCAGTATCTTCTGCGGGTGACGGCGGAGGACAGCTTTCACAAAACGGCCAGCAGCGATTTTACCCTCACCGTGGATACCCCGCCGGTTCTGGCGGATCCCTTGCCGGATCAGACGGCCAACGAGCGGCAGCCGTTCCGCCTAGTGTTGCCGGAGACCGCCTTTCAGGATGTGGATCCCTGGGATACGCTGAGCTATGCGGCCCTGCTCAATGGCCGGGCCCTGCCCGACTGGTTGCAGTTTGATGCGGCCACCCGCACATTCCAGGGCACGCCTGGCAACCGGGATTTGGGCAGTTTTGTCGTCGCGGTGACCGCGACCGATCGGAGCGGGGCGGCGGCAG
>JADGCE010000006.1:29323-38171 GCA_015229095.1 Magnetococcales bacterium
TTGGGCAGTTTTGTCGTCGCGGTGACCGCGACCGATCGGAGCGGGGCGGCGGCAGTCGACACCTTTGTGTTGACGGTTTCCAATGTCAACTATCCCCCGGAGAGCATCGGGCTGCTGCCGCAGTTCAAGGGGGCAGGCCAGGCGTTCAATCTTTCCGTCGCCAGCGCGTTTATGGATCAGGATCCCCTGACCTATTCCGCCACCCTGGTCGATGGCTCGCCGCTGCCCGCCTGGTTGCAGTTGGATGGAGATACCGGACGTTTGACCAGCAGCGCCCTCTCCGCCGGTCAATACGCCATCCAGGTGACGGCGGTGGATACCGCCAACGCCCGTGTCAGCACGGCATTCACCCTCTCGGTGGGCACGCCGCCGACCCTGCTCTCCCCCATACCGGAGCAGAGCGGCCAGCAGGGGCAGCCGTTGACCTTTCAGGTGCCTGCGCAGCTTTTTCAGGATGCGGATGGCTGGGACCGCTTGACCTATTCGGTGGTGGGCGCACCGACCTGGTTGCAGTTTGACACCGCCACGCGCACCTTTACAGGTCAACCGGGCAGCCAGGATGTGGGGGTGTCGACCGTGCAGCTGCTGGCCACCGACCTGGAAGGGGGGCAAGTGACGGCTCCTTTCCAACTGACGGTAACCAACGTCAACGATGCCCCTGCGCTGGATCCGGGTCAGCCGCCCCTCGTCGCCCCCGCAGTGACCCAGGATCTTCCCTTCCAGTTTGTCTTGCCGGTGGCCCGTTTTACCGATGACGATCTTCCGTTCGGAGATCGGCTCACCTATGAGGCGCGCCGCGCCGACGGCACCCCGTTGCCCGGTTGGTTGCATTTTGATGCCGAGACCCACAGCTTTTTTGGGATGGCAACCCGCGCCGATGCCTCCGTGGAGATTGAGTTTACCGCGCAGGACCAGGCCGGGGCGCGGATCTCGGAGCGCTTCACCCTGCCGGTGGTGCAACTCAACGCCGCTCCCCGTGTGGTGCAGGCATTGCCTGGGCAGACCGCCAGTCAAGAACAACCTTTCCGGTTTCAGGTGGATGCCAACAGCTTCCGGGATGCCGATGGCGAGACGCTGCGCTACGCGGCCCGGTTGGCGGATGGCAGCGCGCTGCCTGCCTGGCTGCAATTTGACGGCAGCACGCAGACTTTCAGCGGTACGCCCCGCAATGGCGATGTGGGATCGGTGACGATCAAGGTAACCGCCAGCGATCCTGCCGGGGCGGTCGCGGCAGACACTTTTGTGCTGGAGGTGGCGGATGTCAATGATCGGCCGACGGTGCAATCTCCCCTGAGCAGCCGTCTGGCTCCCGTGGGTACGCCGTTGGTGATCCAGGCGGCGGATGTGGAGGCGATTTTTCAGGATGTGGATGTGGGGGATCGGTTGAGCTATCGGGTCACCCTGCAAGATGGTTCCGCATTGCCCGGTTGGTTGCATTTTGGGGGAGATGACGGCGACAACTCCCCATACAGGGGTACGCCGACCCTGTATGGCACGCCCACAGCCAATGAGATCGGTTTGTTGCTGGGCATTCAACTGACCGCCACCGACCGGGGCGGCTTGAGTGTCTCGGACAATGCGCTGATTCTGGTGACCGCCCCCGATGTCGCCCCCGGCAAGGGGGCGGCGATTGCCGACAAGAGTGCGACCCAGGGCGCCCTTTTTCTCTATGAGTTGCCGGCGGCGGTGCATGTGGCCGACGGGGTCAGCCCCTTTGTCGACCCCGATCTCCCCAATGACCAGCTGACCTACTCTGCCCGCCAGGTGGATGGCCGACCGTTGCCTGCCTGGCTGAGCTTTGACGCCGACACCCGCACCTTTATCGGAACCCCTGGCAACAGCGATGTAACCACCGCGACGGCTCCCCTGCGGTTGCAGGTGACGGCGAGGGATTTTGCCGGGATGACGGTGCAGTCAGACCCCTTCACCCTGACGGTGGCCAACAGCAACGACGCTCCCACCGTGGCCACGGCCATTGGCAGACAGGCGGCTTTTTTTGATCATCCGTTCCGTTTCACCATTCCGTCGCAGAGCTTTGCCGATGGGGATATTCCCTACGGTGATCGCCTGAGCTTTTCCGTCAGCCAGGCCAACGGGGCTGCATTGCCCGCCTGGCTGCAGTTTGATGCCAGCACAGCCACCTTCAGCGGCACGCCGCTGGCCAGTGACCGGGGCACCCTCAACCTGAAGGTGACCGCCACCGACAGCCATCAGGCCAGGGTTGCCGACATATTCAGCCTTTCGGTGCGTCCCTTCGACAATGCGCCGCTCCTGGAAAAAGCGCTGCCCACCCTGCAACGGGCGCGTCAGGATCAGCTCTTTACCTTGGCGTTGGATCCAACCACCTTCCGGGATCCCGATGTGGGGGATCTCCTGACCTGGAGTGCGACCCTCAGCAGTGGGGCCGCTCTGCCCGATTGGCTCTTTTTCGATAGTGCCAGCCGCACCTTTATCGGTACGCCCAGAAATGCCGATGTCAAAAATTGGGATGTGGTGGTACGGGCGACGGATCGGGACGGTCTCTCTGCCCAGGATGGTTTTCGCCTGCTGGTGGACAATGTCAACGATGCCCCCACCCTGGTGGCGGGCCGGGAGCTGGTGGATCAAAAGGTGACGTTGGGTGCGGCACCCTTCCGCCACACGGTGGATGCCGCCACCTTTGCCGACCTGGATATGGGGGTGGATCTGCGCGCCACCCTGACCCTGACCGCCACCCTGCTGGATGGCACCCCCTTGACAAACAACTCGGCTTTCTGGCTGCACTTTGACAGCGCCACCCGCACTTTCAGCGGGACGCCAGCGGCCACCGATCCCAAGACCGTCAGCATCAAGGTGACGGCCACCGACAATGCCGCGACGCCCTTGTCCGCCTCGGATATTTTTAATCTGACCATCAATACCGCCCCGACCACGGTGGGGATCGCCGCACCCAGGCATGCCCGGCAGGGCCAGGCCTTCTATTTTCGTGTCCCCAACACGACCTTTCAGGATGGCGATGCAGGGGATCTGTTGACCCTCTCGGCGACCCTGCTCGATGGCAGGCCATTGCCCGCCTGGTTGACCTTCAACGCCAATACCCGGACTTTTGTCGGCACCCCGGGCAACGCCGACGTGGGCACGCTGGATGTGGTCGTGCGGGCCACGGATACCGCCAACGCGAGCATTTCTGCCGGTTTCAGCCTGGTGGTGGACAATGTCAACGATGCCCCGTTGCTGGCCCATACAATCGACGATCAGACGGTGGATATCGGGCAGGCCTTCTCCTTGTCCCTGGAAAACCGCTTCAGCGACGCCGATCGGGGCGATGCGTTGCAGCTGACGGCGACCGTCATGAACATGAGCAGCGACTCTGCGGCGGCCTCCTGGTTGCGGTTGAGCCGGGATTCCACCTCCGGGGCCTATCGTTTCAGCGGCACGGCACCCGATCTGCCCACCGATCTGGTGGTCAAGGTGACGGCCACGGACCAGGCCGGGGCCAAAGCTGCCGACATTTTCAACCTGCACATTCTGCCTCCCAACCATGCGCCGACTCTGCAGGCGGCTGTCAGCAGCACGCCCCAGAGCGTGGCGCAGGGGCAAACGTTTGCCATGCGCATCCCGCAGAGCCTGTTTTTGGATCCCGATGGGGATCTGCTGAGGGTGACCGCTGCCCAGGCCAATGGGGCTCCACTGCCTGGTTGGCTGAGCTTTGATGCGGATACCGGTACGCTGGTGGGACGGCCCGGCAACGGGGATGTGGGCTCTTTGCAGATTCGGCTGACGGCCACCGATCCCCGTGGGGCCCAGAGTCTGGATGGCAGCCGGGATACCTTTACCCTCACCGTGACCAATGTCAACGATGCGCCGACCCTGAATGCCGCGCGTGCCCCCACAACCCAGACGGTGACCCAGGGGAGTGCCTTCCAGTTTGTCATCCCGGAGGATCGTTTTGTCGATGCGGATGGCGTGTATGGGGAGCGTCTCACCTATGCAGCCAAACGGAGCGGTGGCGGTGAACTGCCCGATTGGCTCCATTTTGAGAGTGGCACCCGTCGCTTTTACAGCGATCTGGAGGGGCCGCCCGCCAGCAGTGGCCTGGGGGCCTTGAGTCTCCGGGTGACGGCGACCGACAGCGGCGGTCTGACGGTCTCCGACACGGTGACCCTCACCCTTTTGCCCCCCAACACCGCGCCGGTCGTGCAAAATCGTCTGGTCAATCAGAGGATTGCCGAGGAATCCACACTGACCTATCAGGTGCCTGGCATCACCTTCTACGATCCGGATCCGGGGGAGGCCCTGGTCTATTCGGCGGCCTCCCAGGCCGGAGGGGCATTGCCGGAGTGGCTCCATTTTGATCCGGCCACCCGTACCTTTTTTGGCACGCCGATCAACCAGATGGTCGATGGCCAACTGGTCAACCAGGTGGGCACGGTCAAGGTCAAGGTGACGGCCACCGACAGCCGGGGGGCGGCGGTCTCCGAGCAGTTTGATTTGACTGTGGAGAATGTCAACGACGCCCCCACGCTCTTCAGGCCGGTTGCCCAGCAGGGGCGGGGGTTGACGGCTGTCCGTGGCAGCAACTTTCAACTGCAGCTGGCCGCCGATACCTTCCGGGATGCGGATTCGGGGGATCGGCTGACGCTGACCGCCACCACCCCTGCCTGGTTGACCTTTGATCCGGAGAGCCGCACCTTCAGCGGTACGCCGGGAGAGGGGGAGGTGACGGCCAATGTCAAGATTACCGCCACGGATGAGGCGGGCGCCACCGGTTTTGACCTTTTCACCCTCAACGTGGTGGCCCTCAACCAGAGCCCGGTGGTGGCGCAGGCCCTGGCAGAGCAGACGGTGGAGCAGGGGGCCCTCTTAAGCTTCCAGTTTGCGCAGGAGAGCTTCAGCGATCCGGACGGGGAGAGGTTGACCTATCAGGCGACCGGAGTGGCCGAGGGTGTCGGTCTGCCGGCGTGGCTGCATTTTGATGCCGATACCCGCACCTTCAGCGGCCAGCCCGGCAACGCCGATGTCGGTCGCCTGGGGGTCAAGTTGATCGCCAGCGATGCCAGCGGGGCCACCGCCACCACCACGTTTCATGTGGTGGTGGCCAATGTCAACGATGCGCCCACGGTGGCCCATCCCCTGGTCAACCAGGGGGTGGTGCAGGGACGGGCTTTTACGTACCAGTTTGCCGCCAATACCTTCCAGGATGTGGATGTGGGGGATGCCCTGACCTTCACCGCCACCACGCTGACCGGAGGGGCACTGCCGAGCTGGTTGCATTTTGATCCGGGCACCCGCACCTTTACCGGTCAGCCCACAGCGGGCGATGTGGGAACGGTAAACATCCGGGTGACGGCGGAAGATGCTGCCCATGCGACGGTCTCGGACTCTTTTCGCCTGCAGGTGGCCAGCAGTCAGTCGGGTATTTTGCTGGACAGCAAAGTGGTCGGTGTCGCCTACACGGCCAGCCATCTGGACCCTGTCACCCAGGTCAACCAAGTCACCTTTACCGGTTTGACCGACAGCACGGGTGCTTTTCAGTTTCAGCCCGGCGATACGGTGACCTTTTCCATCGGTGGTATTGTCTTGGGCCAGAGCAGCGGGGAGAGCATCATTACCCCGGTCAACCTTTCCGGTGCCGACAATATTGCCGGGGTGACCAACAGACTGCGCCTGCTGCAAACCCTGGATGCGGACGGCAACCCGGACAATGGCATCACCATCACGGCGGCTGCCCACACCGCTGCCGCAGGGAAAACCCTGGATTTTAACGTGACTCCGGAAAGTTTTGCCGCCAGCAGCGTCGTGGGCAGCTATCTGACCCAGGCCGTCAACAAGAGCAGCCTGGTCTCAACGGAATCTGCCTGGCGGCATTTTCTCGGCACACTGGCCAATGCCAACAGCACCGATGGCCTGTTGACCACCAGCAGCAGCACGCTGGCACCTGTTTCGGTGGCTGTGGAGGATACCCCCTTCTCTTACCAGATGCCGGCGACATTGTTCGACACCCTGACGGCTGGGGCAAAAAGCTTTACCGCCACCCGATTGGATGGTCAGGCGACCTTGCCTGCCTGGCTTTCGTTGGATGGGGATACTGGCCTCTTCAGCGGGACGCCGGGCAATGGCGATGTGGGAAGCCTCGGTCTGGTTGTCACCGCCACCGATGCCAGCGGGGCCAGCAGCAGTGAGATGGTGGATATCACCGTTCTCAACAGCAACGATGCCCCAACCCTCAGGGCGGGGGGGATTGCTGCCCAGAGTGCCACCCTCTCCAGGGCCTTCTTTTTCCAACTGCCCACCGACACCTTTGTGGATGGGGACAGCGGCGATTCTCTCACCTTTGCCGCCGCCCAGGCGGATGGCTCCCCTCTGCCGGCCTGGCTCTCCTTTGATCGGGATACCGGCACCTTTTCCGGAACCCCCACCGCTGCCAATGCCGCTTTGGGTTCTCTCCTGGTCCGGGTAACGGCCAGTGACAGTGCCGCTGCCAGCGTTTCCGGCCTGTTTGACCTGAACGTGGTGCGGGTCAATACGGCACCCGGCCTGAATGCGGACAGCACCGTTGCCACCGTCGCCGCCCAGAGTGCCCGGGAGGGGAACCCCTTCCGGTTGCAACTGGCCGGCAACATGTTTGTGGAGAGTGACGACGGGGATCGGTTGGCCTATACCGCCGGGTTGGCAGGGAGTGGGGATCCCTCGCTTCCTTCCTGGCTGCATTTTGACCCGGACACCCTCACGTTCAGCGGCATTCCGGCGCGGCAGGATGTGGCGGCCCTCACGGTCAAGGTGACAGCCACCGACCTGGCCGGAGCCAAAGCCTTCAACAGCTTTTCCCTGGATGTGCAAAACACCCCCCACGCACCCCTTCTGGTCAACCCCATCAGCACGCAGTTGCAGGGGCTCTCCTTTACCCAGGGTGCGGCGTTGCGGTTCAGCCTGGATGCCCAAACCTTTACCGTCGATCCGGGTGATCGTCTGCTGATGACGGCCAGTCTGGCCGATGGTTCTGCGCTGAGCGGCGTGGGGTTGACCTTCGACTCGGAGACGGCCACCTTCACAGGCACCCCCACTGGCGGTGGTGTTCTGCACCTGAAGGTGACCGCCGAAGATGTCACCAACCAGCTTTCCACCCCCCATTTTTTTGATTGGACGATCCAGGCCGTCAACCACGCGCCGACTCTGAACCCGTCGATTGCTTTGACCCCTCCCAACCTGCTGGAGGGGCAGAGCTTCGCCTATACCCTGCCTGCGGGCCATTTCCAGGATGCAGACAATGATGCCCTGAGCTATACCGCCAGTTTGCTGGCCGGTGGCCGCCTGCCCAGTTGGCTGACCTTTGACGCGGTCACCCACACCTTCAGCGGGACGCCGGTCAATGGCAGTGCCGGGGTGGTGGGGGTCAAGGTCATCGCGCAGGATACGGCCGGGGCGACGGTGGCGGAGAGCTTCAATCTGACCGTGCTGCCGGTCAACCATGCCCCGACCCTGAATGGGGCCCTGGCCCCCCCGGATCAGGCGGCAACCGTGGGCAGGCTGTTCAGTTTTCAGGTGGCGGACGGAGCCTTTGCCGACGGGGATGCGGGGGATCGCCTGACCTTTGCGGCGACCGCACAGGGTGGCGCGCCCTTGCCCTCCTGGTTGACGTTTGATGCCGATACCCGTGGGTTCAGCGGCTTGCCGGGGGCAGGGGATACGGGGCGTTTTGAGGTGACGGTGATGGCCACCGATCGGGGTGGTTTGACCGTTGCCGACAGCTTTGCCGTGACCGTGGCCGATGTCAACCATGCCCCCGCACGGAGCAGCGTGGCACTGCTCGGCCCGGCTCTCCTGGTGGAGGGACAAGCCCTGCAATTCAGCCTACCCGGCGGTCTGTTTGTCGACACGGATGCCGGAGATAGTCTGGCTCTGAGTGCGGTGACCATGCCTTCCGGTGCCGCGTTGCCCGCCTGGCTGGCTTTCGACAGCAACACGGGGAGGTTTACCGGGACGCCCGGGGCGGCGGATGTGGGCACACTCGGCATCAAGGTGATGGCCACCGATCGGGGTGGTTTGACGGCGGCAGAGAGCTTCAGCATCTCTGTCCAGGCCATGAACAGGGAACCGGTGATTGCGCTGCCCATAGCCAGCCAGAGGCTGCAACTGCCGACCGCCGAGCAAACCCCGGTGGAAGGGGCGTCGTTTTTGTTCAAGCTGGCGCAGGGCACCTTTATCGATCCCAACAGCGGTGATCTGCTGACCCTGTCGGCCAGCAATCTGCCCTCGTGGCTGCGGTTTGATCCTGGCTCCCGCACCTTCAGCGGCACGGCGGTGGCGGGAACCTATCGGAACATTGCCGTGACAGCGACGGACAGTGCGGCCACGCCGTTGTCGGTGACCGATTCATTCACCCTGACGGTGGCCCCTGTCAACCATGCCCCGACCCTGGTCCGCTCCATGGGCGAGCAGGGCAGCCGCCAGGGCAGCCGGTTCAGCTTCCAGATACCCGCGACGACGTTTGCCGATGTGGATGTGGAGGCCGGACGGGACCAGTTGACCCTGACCGCCAGCAGCCTCTCCAGCAACGTGGCTCTTCCCCAATGGTTGCAGTTCAACAGCAGCTCCCAAACCTTCAGCAGCAGCCGCATTTTGACCAATGACGATGTGGGCTCTTTCGGGGTGAAGGTACAGGCGACGGATACGGGCGGTGAAAAGGCGTTCGCCACCTTTACACTCACGGTTGCCAACGTCAACGATGTCCCCACCTTTGTGCCGGGCAATCCGATCGCCAACGCACCCCCGGTCTCCCTGGGCCAGCCCTTGGTCTACACGATACCCGGTACTGTTTTTGCCGATGAGGACAGCAGGCACGGTGATCGTTTGAGCTTTTCTGCCCATG
>JADGCE010000006.1:38271-40319 GCA_015229095.1 Magnetococcales bacterium
GTTTTTGCCGATGAGGACAGCAGGCACGGTGATCGTTTGAGCTTTTCTGCCCATGTTCTTCTGGCCGATGGCACAACGGCTCCCTTGCCGGGTTGGCTCCATTTTGATGCCGGCAGCAGGACATTCAGCGGGGTGCCCGACCTGTCGAACGCGCGTTGGAATGTGCAAGTGCGGGCGACCGACCTCTCCGGGGCCACGGCGGATTCCAACGTGTTCACCATCCAGGTGCTGCACACCAACCACGCTCCGGTGCTTGTCCAGTCGCTTTCCGGCAGCGTGGTCCAGGCCAATCAGGGGCAGCCCTTCACCTTCCAGTTTGCCGGCACCACCTTTGCCGATGGGGACAGCGGGGATCTGCTCCGCTACGAGGCGACCTCCCTCACCGGTGGTGCGCTGCCCGCCTGGCTCCGTTTTGACTCGGATACGCGCACTTTCAGCGGTCGACCGGACAATGCCGATGTGGGCAACCTGGACATCAAGCTGGTGGCCATCGATCCCAGCGGGGCCAAGGCCTTCGACACGTTTCCTATCACCGTGGCCAACGTCAACGACGCTCCCACCGGGACGGTCACCATCCATGGTACGGCCATCCAGAACAGCCTGTTGACGGCGAGCAACACCCTGGCGGATCTGGATGGCCTGGGGAGGGTGGGCTATCAATGGCAAATCTCTGCCGATGGCACGAGCAACTGGAGCACCCTGTCCGGTGCCGACAGCTTCCGGCTCACCCAGGCGCAGGTGGGTCAATATCTCCGCCTGTTGGCGAGTTATACGGATGGCTATGGGACGGTCGAAAGCGTGGCGAGCGGTGTCACCGCTGCGGTGGCCAATGTCAATGATCGGCCCACGGGGGGGGTGACCATCAGCGGCGGGGTGGTGCAGGATGGGGTGCTGACGGCAAGCAACACCTTGGCGGATCTGGATGGTATCGGGAGTGTCGGCTATCAGTGGCAGCTTTCCGGGGATGGGGTCAGCCAGTGGCGCACCGTTGCGGACGGCAACACCTTGAGGTTGACCCAGTCCGAGATTGGCCAATATATCCGGGTTGTCGGGAGCTATACGGATGCTTTTGGCACCCTGGAGAGCGTCGCCAGCGGGGCGACGGTCGCACCCACCACCACCATCACCCAAATCGCCTTTTCTGCCGACACCATGGCCAACGGTGGCAGCAACGGCGATTTTGTCACCCGGACGGCGGTGCAGACCATTCGCGGGCAGTTGAGTGCTCCCCTGGCTGTGGGGGAGGTGGTCTATCTCTCCGTGGACAATGGCAGCAGCTGGGGCGTGGCTACCGCCACCGTGGGGCAAAGCAGTTGGTCGACGACAAAAACGTTGACCTCCAGCAACACCCTCAAGGTCAAGGTCAGCAATGCCGCAGGCAACGATGGTCTGGTGGCCAGTCAGGCCTATGTGTGGGATCCAACCGCACCCACCACGACCATCGCCACGCTGGCCTTGTCGGCGGATACGGCGGTTTTTGGGGGGAACAATACGGATTTTATCACGAAAATCGCTGCGCAGACCATTCAAGGCAGCCTGAGTGCTCCCCTGGCGGCGGGAGAGACGGTTTATGTTTCCCTGGATAACGGCAGCACGTGGCGCGCGGCCAGCGGCGCAGTGGGGCAGAGCGGTTGGTCTCTGGCGGGGCAGACCTTGACAGGCAGCAACACCCTGAAGGTAAAAGTGACGGATCTGGCTGGCAATGAGGGTGCTGTGGCGAGTCAGGCCTACCTGTTGGATCAAACGGCCCCGGCGGCCAGGGGCGTGACGGTGCTTTTTTCAGCCGACAGTGCCCCCCAGGGTGGCAGCAACAACGATGGGATCACCCGGATCGCGGAGCAGACCCTCCGTGGCACCTTGAGCGCGGGGTTGCTGGCCGGGGAGAGTGTGCATGTGTCGCTGGACAATGGCGTCACCTGGATGGCGGCCACGGCGGCTGTGGGGTCGAACAGTTGGTCTCTGGCCGGGCAAACCCTGGTATCCAGCAATATACTGCAGGTCAAGGTGACCGATGCGGCGGGTAACGAGGGCCCGGTGCTGAGTCAGGC
>JADGCE010000006.1:40419-43032 GCA_015229095.1 Magnetococcales bacterium
GACGATACCGCACTGCTGCTCTCCGGCAGCATGGAGGCGGGCACGACGGTGCAACTGTATGATGGTACAACCCTGTTGGGCAATGCCATCACCAGCGGCACCACCTGGAGCTATACGGCGACCGTGGTGGATGGCGTGACCTATGCCTTCCATGCCATGGCTATCGATGTCGCCGGCAACAGAGGTGACACGGCCCTTTTTGCGGTGACGGGGGATACCACAGCGCCCGCAGTCGCGTTGACCACCGTCACCGATGATGCGGGCAGCAAGGTGGGTGCGCTGTTTGCGGGAATGAGCACCGACGACACCGCCTTGCTGCTCTCCGGGAGCGTGGAGTCGGGGGCGACGGTCAGGGTCTATGACGGCGCGCTGTTGTTGGGGAGTGCCATCAGCAGCGGCACCACCTGGAGCTATACGGCCACGGTGGCCGATGGTGTGACCTATGCCTTCAACGCCATCGCCACGGATGGTGCCGGCAACAGCAGCCGTCCCACCGCCCGTTTTGCGGTGACGGGGGATACCACAGCGCCCACGGTGACGTTGACCAGCATCACCGATGATGTGGGCAGCGTGACGGGTGCGCTGGTGACGGAGGCCGGTACCGATGATACCGCTCTGCTGCTCTCCGGGAGCGCAGAGTCGGGGGCGACGGTGAACATTTACAATGGCACGGCCCTGCTGGGTATGGCCACCAGCAGCGGCACCACCTGGAGCTATACGGCCACGGTGGCCGATGGTGTGACCTACGCCTTCAACGCCGTCGCCACGGACAGCGTGGGCAACAGCAGTGCCACCAGCCACTTTGTGGTGACCGGGGATACTACGGCTCCTGCTGTTTTCCTGACAACGGCTACCGACGATGTGGGCAGCAGCACCGGGACGCTGGCTTCGGGTGGCAGCACCGACGATACCGCCCTGTTGCTTACCGGTCGCATGGAGTCGGGGGCGACGGTCAAGGTGTACAACGGCACGACTCTGCTGGGTACGGCCACCGGTGGCGGTACCGCCTGGAGTTATACGGCCACCCTGGTCGATGGCACAGCCTACGCCTTCAACGTCACCGCCACCGATGCGGTGGGCAATACCAGTGCTGCCACCCGCAGCTTTGTGGTGACGGGAGACAGCACGGCTCCTGCTGTTACCCTGACCACGGTGACCGATGATGTGGGCAGTGTGACGGGCTCATTGACTTCGGGAGGCAGTACCGATGATGCCGCTTTGCTGCTTTCAGGGAGCACGGAGTCGGGGGCGACGGTCACTGTGTACAATGGCACGGCTCTGCTGGGTACGGCCACGACCAGTGGTACCACCTGGAGCTATCTGGCCACGGTGGCCCATGGCATCACCTATGCCTTCAACGCCATTGCCACGGATGGGGCTGGCAACAGCAGCAGCACCAGCACTTTTATGGTGACGGGGGATATCGCGGCCCCCACCGTTACCCTGGCCACGGTGACCGATGATGTGGGCAGCGTAACCGGTGCGCTGCTCTCTGGTGCCAGCACCGACGATACCGCTCTGCTGCTCTCCGGCAGCGTGGAATCGGGATCGACGGTCACAATCTACAACGGTGCCACCCTGTTGGGCAGTGCCACCACCAGTGGCACCACCTGGAGCTATACGGCCACGGTGGCCGATGGCGTGACCTACGCCTTCAACGCCATCGCCACGGACAGCGTGGGCAACAGCAGCAGCACCAGCCGTTTTACGGTGACGGGGGATACCACCGCTCCTGTGGTCACCTTGGCCACAGTGACCGATAATGCGGGCAGTGTGACGGGTACGTTGACCTCAGGAGAGACTACCGATGATACCGCTTTGCTGCTTGCCGGCAGTACGGAGTCGGGGGCGACGGTCAAGGTGTACGATGGTACGACCCTGCTGGGAACGGCCACGACCAGTGACACCGCCTGGAGTTACACGGCCACGGTGGCCAACGGAACGCTCTATGCTTTCAATGCCATCGCCACCGATGCAGCGGGCAACAGCAGCAGTGCCACCAGCCGTTTTTCGGTAACGGGGGATACCACGGCCCCCACCGTCGCCTTGAGCAGTGTCACCGATGATGTGGGCAGCGTGACCGGCACCCTGACCTCAGGAGGCAGTACCGATGATACCGCCCTGCTGCTTGTCGGCAGCACGGAGTCCGGGGCGACGGTCAAGGTATACAACGGCACCACCCTGCTGGGGACGGCCACGACCAGCGGCACCACCTGGAGCTATACGGCCACGGTGGCCGATGGCGTGACCTATGCCTTTAACGCCATCGCTACGGACAGTGCCGGCAACAGTGGCAGTGCCACCGGCAGTTTTACGGTGACAGGGGATAGGACAGCACCGGCTGTCACCCTGAGCAGCGTTACCGATGATGTGGGCAGTGTGACCGGTCCATTGACCTCTGGCAGCAGCACCGACGATACGGCTTTGCTGCTCTCCGGCAGCGTGGAGTCGGGATCGACGGTCAAGATCTACAACGGCACCACCCTGCTGGGCAGTGCCACCACCAGTGGTGGCACCTGGAGTTATACGGCCACGGTGGCCAATGGCACGACCTACGCTTTCAACGCCATTGCCACGGACAGCGTCGGCAACAGCAGCAGTGCCACCAGCAGT
>JADGCE010000078.1:0-9131 GCA_015229095.1 Magnetococcales bacterium
GGTGGGGAGGGGGTCTGGGGGAGGGGCGGTTCTCCGCCCCTCCCCCAGGAATGGTTGCAACGATCGATGTGCGCAGGGTTTACGGTTCCTGGAATGGGCCACGGCGACCGGAGGATTTGTCCAACTGCTCCAACAGGGCCAACTCATCCCGTGCGATGTTTTTGCCCGTGTCGCCATTGTCGAAGAGGCGGATCGCCTCCTTGTAGTGCCAGCGGGCCATTTTTTTTTCCAGGGTCAGATAAAAATGGCGGGCCAGAGCCAAATGGCTGGCACCCAGGTGCCCCTGTTTTCCCTCGACGACTCCCAGTAAGTGGAAATATTCAGCGATCAGAGGGTTTTCCAGCGTCAACGGGCGTAATATCTGGCTGGCCTCCCCCCATTTTTCCTGTTCCTGGAGGGAGAAGGCCAGCCGGTATTGCAGGTCGGCGTTGGTCTGTCGGGACTGATGGCGGAGGGCGGCGCGAAAATCCTGTTCAGCCGCCGCCGGGTTGCCCTGCTCCAGACGGACCATACCCCGCTCCCGCAGCAGATAGGGATCCTGGGGATGCCGCTTCAGCAACGCCTCCAGATCGCGGCTGGCCTCTGACAACTGGCCCATATAGCGCTCCGCCACCGCCAACCCATAACGGCTGGGAAAATGGTCCGGCTCCCGGCTCAGACGCTGGCGCAGACGACCGATCAGGCCGTGGATGTCGTCGCTGCCACTGGCCTCCAGGACCGCCTGCACCCGTGCCAGCAGGGCGTTTTCCGCCGCCTCGTCCGCCGGGGAGGGCGCTGCCGAACCGGAACGGGAGGCTTTTGCCAGGGGACCACGGGGTTGCGTGCCGGGCGGGGTGGAGGTGGAGAGGGCCTCAATCTGCTGCTGGCTCTCCGTCAGCCGTTGGGCACTGAGGGGATGGGTCAGCAGGTAGGGGGGCGGGACGTTGCTGATCCTCTGCTCCCGGTTGATCCGCTCCATGAAGCGCACCATGCCCTGCGGATCAAAACCGGCCTGGAGCAGATAGCGGATGGCCAGACGGTCCGCCTGGGTCTCCTTTTCCCGCATGCTCTCCAGCAGACCGCTGCGGGAAGCAGCCGTGCCGCCGGTGATGGCCGCCTGGGCCACCTGGGCGTTGCCCGTGGCGATCCCTGCGGCCAGACCTGCGGCAAAGGCGACCATGGTTTGGACGGCCATCTCCTTCAGCGTGGACTCCAGCTGTATATGGTGGCCTGCGCTCAAGTGGGCAATCTCATGGGCCATGACCGCCGCCAGTTCGTTGCGCTCCTGGACCGCCAGCAGCAGGCCGCTGTTGAAGATGATGTGTTGACCAGGCAGGGCCATGGCGTTGAGGCTGTTGTCCAACATGACATGAAAATGGATCTCCCCCCCTTGCAGGCCGGCTGCCCGTTGCAACGGCTCCCCCAGGGTGCGGAGCAGGTCCGCCGCCTCCGGGCCGGTGACCAGGGTGATGGGCTTGGTGCGGGGCGTGTCGGCCAGGCTGGAGGAGAGGGGGGTGAGGAGCAGGCAACCGGTCAACAGCCAGCACAGCAACCGCCGTGCTGGAGGGGGGGCTTCCATACCGGGAAGCGTTCCTGCGACCGCCTGTGGCAATTTTTTTTTCATGCTGCTATCCTGACAAAAAAAGGGCATACTGTGTGCGGCTGGTCTGCTGAAAACAGGCGGGGAATAGTGTGGCGGATCGTGCTGCGTTTGGCGAGCATAAATCGCTGTGTCCTGTCGCACCGAAGCACGCCCTTTCGGTGCTTGTAGGGGGCGGTCAGGAGGGGCATGAATCGATTTAATCGTTTGGTGGAGCTGCGTCGTATTCGGGAAGAGGTCAATGCCTTGGCCTTTGCCCGTATGTTGAACCGTCTGGAAGGGGTGCGGCGGGAGGTGGTGGCCCTGGACCAGCAGACCTGGTCGGAGCAGGAGTCCATGCGTCTCGGCCTGGGTCAGGAGATCGACAGGAGCCTCAGCCCACCCCTCATGCCGAGCCAGATGGATGATTTTTTGCGGGGCCAGGCCTGGCGGCGCCAGCGGTTGCAACAGCGCATGGAGAGCCTCCAGGAGGAGTTGGAGAAGGCCAAGGCAGCCTGGCTGGCCGCCCGCGCACAGCTGCAACAAGCAGAAAAACTGGCAGAAAAAGAGCAGAAGCACCAGCAATACTGCCTGGAGCAGCAGGAGAAAAAAGCACTGGATATGATCGGTATCCTGCGCAACAAAACGATGTTCAGTCAGGAAGGGGATTTGGGATGAGAGGCTTACCTTCTGGGGCGCAGGGTCTACCCCGTCGCGCAGGCCGCCTGTACCGGGTGTTGTCCGTCGCTGCGCTGTTGGCACTGGTTTGGGGGGGGTGGCCCAGTGGGCCAGCCTGGGCGGCTGCCCAGGCCGCCGGTACGCCGGCGACTCAAGAGGCAGACAAGGAGAAGGAGAAGGCAAAGCCGCAGGAAAAGGGCAAAGAGAAGGGCAAGGAAAAAGAAAAAGGCAAAGAGGCGGATGTGGGGGACAAGGCCTCCGGCCTGGGTGATCCGGCCATGTTGTTGAACAATCTGCAGCAGCGGCGCGTCGAGTTGGAACAACGGGCCAAATGGTTGGAACTCCGGGAGGCGGACATGAAACGTTTGGAGGCCAAGCTGGCCAAACGGATCGCCGACCTGGAGGCCTTGCGCGGCGAAATCCGCGCCAGCCTGGACAAGGAGAAGGTGCTGGATGATGCCAATGTCGCCCGTCTGGCCAAAATTTTCTCCAGCATGAAGGTCAAGTCCGCCGCCGAGGGGTTGCAATCCATGGATCGGGAGACCGCCGTCCTGGTGCTGAAGGTGATGAAAGAGAAGGTGGCTGCCAAGATTTTGGGCAAAATGGAGGGAGGGCAGGCGGTACAACTGGCCAACGAGCTGGGCATCCCCATGGCAGAAAAGAAGCATTGACGGCAGGTTGCCCGATGCGCAGAACAAAAAAACGGCCAGCACCCCATTTTTCTCTCAACCATTGGCCAGGGACTCCGATATATTAAACATGCGGCGGCGGTGTGGTGGAGCAAGACTCTCCCAAGGCACTGCCGGAGCAAGTCAGTAAACGAGGCAACCAGGAAGGTTGCCGGTGGATTCGGGCCGCTTCGCCGGTGTTTATGGCAGGCATGCAAGGATCCAGGGTTAGGGTTGGCCCTGTAAAATGAACAACTCACCTCCAGCCAGGGACGGATCATGAAGCGTAATCCAAACGCGGATTACGGTATCAGGAGGTAACAGATATGACCATCATCGCACCACTCTTCTCTCAGGCACCGCTATGCCTGTCTGGTCGTCGCACCGCTTGGCGTCGTGGGTCGGGCGGGCTTCTCTCACACCCGGAACCGTTTTCTCTGTTTTTCCCCTAATCGGCACGTTGGCCTGCTTGCGCTCCATGCTTTTCGCATTGCGTTGAGTCTTGGCGGCAACGCCCTCCCTGTGTCGGGTATGGTGTGGGTACAATAATTACTGATATTATTGTATTGTAGATATTTTTTAAAATAAATTGTTTTCTGTCTTATTGTAAAACAAAAGTCAGCATCTTTATGATCTGATGATTGACAATGGCAAACGCACAACCTGTTGTGCGATGGGCCGGGCCGGCCCTGTAGATTCAAATGAATGGCCCACCTCCAACCAGGGATGGATGCATTTTTGGAATACCTTTTGGTATTCTTGACAAGGAGGAACTACCCATGGCTTTCGTAATCAATACCAATGTCTCTTCGTTGACCACCCAGCGGTTTCTGAACAACAGCACCAATGCGTTGTCAACCACCTTCAAACGGCTCTCTTCCGGTCAACGGGTCAACAGTGCGGCGGATGATGCAGCGGGTCTCTCCATCTCGGATCGGATGACCGCGCAAGTGCGTGGCCTGAATCAGGCCGTGCGCAACGCCAATGATGGCATCTCTTTGATCCAGATCGCTGAGGGTGCTTTGACGGAGAGCACCACGGCATTGCAGCGGATGCGGGAATTGGCGGTGCAGGCGGCCAACGACACCAATATTTCCAGTGATCGTCAGGACTTGCAAAAAGAGGTCAACCAGTTGGTGGCCGAGATCACCCGTATCGCCAACACCACCCAGTTCAACAACCAGAATTTGTTGACGGCTGGCGAGGACGCGAGCGGACGGGCCTTTACCATGCACGTGGGCGCCAACGCCAATCAGACCATTGTGGTCTCCATCGGCGCCATGACGGCAGAGCGTCTGGGGGTAAACTCCACCTCCATGGCCAGTTTCGGTCAGGGGGACACGGTTGCCTCCAACCAGGCGCAGGCCGAGGCGGCGATTACCAAAATTGACAATGCCATCAATATGGTGACCCGCCAGCGGGCCACCTTGGGGGCGATGCAAAACCGTTTTGATGCCGTGGTTGCCAATTTGACCAACATCTCCCTGAGTACCTCCATTGCCCGGTCGCGGGTTCTGGATGCGGATATCGCGGCGGAGACGGCCAAACTGACGCAAAACAGCATCATGCAGCAGGCAGGGACGGCGGTTTTGGCCCAGGCCAACCAGCAGCCGGCGATTGTCCTGCAACTGCTTAAATAGTCGGTGGCGGGTTGAGGGGCGTTCCCGGATGAGGGGGTTCCGGGCGGGCGTGGGGGGCTGTTGCCCCCCGGCTTCCCGCCCTCCCTCTTTCGTTGCAAAGATCGCCTCATCTTGTTGATTGGCAGACAATCGGCCTGAATCGTTGTTTTGGCCACTCCTGCTGGAGGCGGCGAACCGCCTTTTGCCGGTCCCAGCAACCTTGTTTTTCTGATGGTTTCCACTATCAGGGGTCCAGGGGGATTATCCCCCTGGTGGGGTCCAGGGGCAAAGCCCCTGGTGGGGGAACGGGGCGAAGCCCCGCAAAATGAGTGGCGGTGCTTCGCCCCGCTATCTCTCCCGGAGGGGGGCCCCCTCCGGGTGTTCCCTGACAGTTTGTACCTGCAACGCGCAGGTGGAATATCCATACGCCCTCGTGGGGGTGTGTGATTGGGCCAATCAAGAAGATGGGGCAATCAGAAAGGATCTGAATAGAGACACACCAACAAAACGGAAACTGGGCGGGCGAAAAAACTTTCCCCGCAGGTAAACGAATGAATGAGCAGGGAGGATCTGCCGGTATAACAAGACGACAGAGCAGAGGATAGATTCGAGATCTGTGTGAGAAGACGACACCCTTTTCGACGGTAAGCAGCGGGTTTCCTGGCAGATGCAGGGTGCGCCGGTGCCGACCGCGAGAATGGGTCGCCATACTGCCCGGGAACATGCTGTTCCTGGGGGATGGCTGGGTTGTTTGAACGTGCTCCCAAGCGTTGCTGAAACGACCCCGTCGTCCACAGCCTGGTCGGTGAGAGGCTGTGCACACCCCATGCATCCGGCGTGCTGTGCCGGGTGACCACAAGCGTAGCCTGCGGTGTATGCAGCCGTTATGGATGCACCGCCTGGTTTTGCGATACCGAAGTGACCGGTATCGCAAAACATATAGAGTGTACGGGTGATCGGGCCGGTCACTGTAAACGAACGGCCCACCTCCAGCCAGGGATGGGTACCGTGAACATCGTGAGATGTTCACATGATTTGGGAGGAACAAACCATGGCTTTTGTAATCAACACCAACGTCGCATCATTGACCGCTCAGCGCAGCTTGAACAACAGCACCAGTGCGCTGAGCACAACGTTCAAAAGGCTCTCTTCCGGGTTGCGCGTCAACAGCGCGGCGGACGATGCGGCCGGTCTGTCGGTCAGTGACCGGATGACCGCGCAGATCCGCGGCTTCAACCAATCGGTGCGCAACGCCAACGACACCATTTCGCTGATTCAGGTGGCGGAAGGGGCCTTGGACCAGACGACGGCCGCATTGCAAAGGATTCGTGAGTTGGCTGTCACTGCCGCTAACGACACCTACATTGCGACAGATCGGGCGGATATGCAGAAGGAGATTGACCAGTTGTTGACTGAGGTCAATCGTATTGCCAATAACACCCAGTTTAACGGACAGGTTTTGTTGGCGGGAAGTTTTGTGAACAAAAAGTTCCATGTGGGGGCCAATTCCGGCCAGGTCATCACTTTCAATATTGGAAGCATGACCACCTCCGCGCTGAACAGCATCAACGTGATGCTCACGGGTGGGGAGAGTGCCCTGACGGGACAAACGATCGATGGCTCGCTGAACGCCAACCAGACGGCGGCGGAAGCGGCGATCACCCGGATCGACGGGGCCATTGCCAAGGTGACAACCCAGCGGGCCAACCTGGGTGCCATGCAAAATCGTTTCGATGCGGTGATTGCCAATTTGAGCAATGTCTCCGTGAATACCGCCAACGCCCGCTCCCGGATCACCGATGCGGACATGGCGTCGGAAACGGCCAAACTGACCCAGAACAGCATCATGCAGCAGGCCGGCATCGCTGTTCTGTCTCAGGCCAATCAGCAACCGGCGGCCGTTTTGCAGTTGCTCAAGTAGGATGCAGGTGCCGTTGCCGAGCGTTTCGGCGACCGCTCCGGATCCGGGGGGAGGATGCGGTAACGCCGCCTCCCCCCGGAGGAACCCGGGGCGGACAATCTGACCATAGCCGTTGTCCTCTCCCTGTACATGGGGGGGACAACGGCAGGAGGAGATGCGATGGAGACGATCGCTGCCTATGGGATGAGCACGGTGCCAATCGAGCCGGTTGTGGTGGGAAAACGGGTAGAGCCCGAACACT
The DNA here is from genome assembly GCA_015229095.1 of Magnetococcales bacterium. Classification (GTDB taxonomy): domain Bacteria; phylum Pseudomonadota; class Magnetococcia; order Magnetococcales; family Magnetaquicoccaceae; genus Magnetaquicoccus. The sequence continues at coordinate 6,686 of JADGCE010000078.1, forward strand.
CTGCACCAGGGGGTGGTTGCCCTGGAGACTTTGACGCACAACTGGCCCAGGCCGAGTTGGCGTTTTGGGGAGATCAATTGGGCACAACACAGCCAGGTTTGAAAAATCTGGCTGCCGAGATTACCCACACATTGTCCGGTCTCAAAAGTTTGCACCTGAGCATGGACGAAGAGAGGCAACACGTGGTGGTTCGCGTCGTGGATCGGGGAACCAGCAAGGTGCTTCGACAACTGCCCAACCAGCAGATGGTGGACCTGGTCCAACAGATGCGCGATTTGGAAGGGTTGTTGTTCAAAGCCTCTTCTTGACACACGCGCAAGCGTGCGTGGACAGTCCGTTTGGGGAGGCATTGGCCTCCCCAAACCCTGTCTCGTCGGTCAGGATGGCGCCTGCCCCTCCTGCCGGATGTGGGGTGCAAAATAGAGTATGGCTCTTTGTTCCCGCGTTCCCATGGCGGCCCAAAGCTGCTATTATCGTAAACGTCCCCCTGTTGCTGGCAAGCCGACCTCCACCCCCTGCAGGCACCGTTTGAGAATCATTATGTGGAACAATAAAAGTTTACTTTATCCATTGCTCCTGCTGCTGCTGTTTGTGTTGAGTGTCGTGCTGGGATTGGGCAACATGGTGGATCGCGCCGTGCTGCAGGATGTGCGGCATACCCTGATGGTGGAAAAGGCCAAATGGGTGGCCGACGCCATGCAAAAAAATCTGGAAGAGACCATCAACCATACCTCCCTCTTCAAGGAGTCCTGGGTGGACAGCCTGACATGGCTGCCGCCTCCGCAGGGGGCCTCCGGAGCGGCGGTCAGCGCGGCGGATACCGCGCAATTTGAGGAAAAATGGGAAAAGGTGCGCCAGCTTTTTCCCTTGTGGCAGATGGATTTTCTCCTCATCGTTGATCCGTCGGGTGGCGTTCTGCACCAGCTTCCGGAAACCGTCTCCAAGGAATATCTTTTTCCCAAAGAGCTCCTGGAGATGGCGCAACAGGAGTTGCAGACCCGCGAGTTGTGGATGACCCTGGATCGCATGGAGGGACAGTGGGCCATTCAGGTCTTTGCCCATCTGCCCAGCAGCCAATCCAAGGGCGTTCTGGTGGTATTCGGGCAATATCTGGAAAAAATTGTCACCCAACTGGAGACAGACCACCCGGAATTGACCTTTTTGCTGGCGGGGGATGGGGAGTTGCTGGGGGCTGACCCCATCGCCCGGGATCCCGCCCTGCTGAAGCCCGAACTCATCGACCAGGCCATCGAGGAAAACCGGCCACTGTTTGACGACAATACCCGTCTGCAATGGAACCTGTATTATGCCCCTCTGCAGTTGTTGGATCAGATCGTCTGTCTGGTGATTCCCATCGAATTGAAGGCGGCCAACAAAATATTGGGGCGCAGTCAAAAAAAGCTGCGTCAGGCCTTCTGGTTTGTGCTGTTGGGTTTTTTCCTGGCCGGACTTGCTTTTACCTTTCTGTTTTTCCTGCCCCTGCGCAAACTGCGCGCCCAGGCGGGTCAGCTGTTGGCGGCCAACGCAGCGGGCGCGGCGCCCCCCGACAACGAGCTGAAGTGCATCCAACAGGCCCTGACCAGGGTCACTTCTCCGCCGGCAGAGGCTTCCCCCAAGGTGCCGGCAATCTGACCATGCCGGAGGCTTTTTTCTCCCCTTCCCGGCCGGCACTGGCCAAGGTGGTCAGCCTCTGCTGTGCCCGGGACAGTCGGGTCTGGCAGCGCTCCTCCCCCTGGATTGTCCGGCATATTGTCGCCGCCTCCTATGAAGTGCTGGTGCCGGATCAGGAGGTGGAGGCGTTTCGGGCCATCACCCCCTCACCCTTTGTGGTGGTGGGGGAGAGTCACTACCTGCAGGAGCGCGGCATGGCCTGGGTGATGGCGCGATTGCCCCCCGGTCATGGCCGTCCCGGCTGGTATTTGCAGCAATTTCTCAAGATTGCTGCGGCGTGCAGCGCGGCTGCGGAGGAGGTGGTGCTGATATGGGATGCCGATACGATCCCTCTGAAACCTCTCTCGTTTGTGCAGGCCGATGGCAGACTGATCTATTATAAAAGCGATGAACACCACCCCCCCTACTTTAAAACCATCCGCAACCTGCTCGGACTGGAAAAAAAGGTGGATTTCAGCTTTATTGCCCAATGTTTCGCCATCCGATCCGGCTGGGCGCAGGCCTTTTGTGACGAGGTGGCCAGGCGCAGCGGCCTGCACTGGATGGAGGGGATTATCAAGAGTCTGGATTTTGAGGATTTTTTTTGTTTCAGCGAATATGAAAGCCTGGGCACCTTTTTGACCCATCATCACCCCGCCGAGCTGCATTTTAGCGACAGCCCCTGGCAACGGTTTGGCAGCAGCCGGGTCGGCCCCCTGGAGAGCCTCTCCGAGGAGAGGCTCCAGAGTCTGGCCGACCGGTATGATTATATCACCTTTGAATGGTGGGATCAGCC
>JADGCE010000078.1:9231-12438 GCA_015229095.1 Magnetococcales bacterium
TAGTCTTCCGACTGGGCGATCCGGCCATAGTGATCCTCCAGGCGCATGATATCATCCTCCCCCAGATAGCTGCCCGATTGCACCTCGATCAACTCCAGCGGGATGCGCCCAGGGTTGGCAAGGCGGTGCTGGACCCCCAGGGGGATATAGGTGGATTCATCCTCCCGCAGCAGAAAGACCTCGCTTCCTTTGGTGACCTGGGCTGTGCCCCGGACGACAATCCAGTGCTCTGCCCGATGGTGATGCAGTTGCAGAGAGAGTTTGGCTCCGGGACTGACCACAATCCGTTTGACCTGAAAACGGGGGGCCCGATCGATACATTCGTAGGAGCCCCAGGGACGGTAGACGGTGCGATGGACCACCGCCTCGTCCCGCCCCTGATTTTGCAACTGGTTGACAAAGCTCTTGATATCCTGAACCCGCTCCTTGTTGGCCACCAGGATGGCATCGGCGGTTTCGACGATGACCAGATGATCCAGACCGATGGCGGTCACCAGACGGCTCTCACTGCGGATAAAGGATTGGTGAACCTCTTTGACCAGGAGATCCCCTTGGAGCACATTGCCATCGGCATCCTGCTCACCCTCCTCCCAAAGGGCCGACCAGGTGCCCACATCATTCCAGCCGGCCTCCAGGGGCACCAACACCGATGCGGTGGTCTTTTCCATGATGCTGTAGTCGATGGAATCCTTGGGGGTCGCGGCAAAGGCGGTGCTTTCCAGCAGGGTAAAGTCAAAGGTGGATTTGGCCTGGGCCAGTGCCAGCTGGCACTTTTCCCAGGTTTCCGGGGTGAAGTGCCGCAGCTCCTGCAAAAATCTGTCCGCCCGGAAGAGAAACATGCCGCTGTTCCAGTAATACTCCCCGCTTTCCAGATAGGCCTGCGCGGTCTCCTGGTCGGGTTTTTCCACGAAGGCCTGGACGGCATAGAGGGTTTGTCCGGGTGCGAGGGGATCATCGGCGGGCCACTCCCGGAGTATGCTGCCCCGTTTGACATAGCCAAAGCCGGTCTCTGCCCGGTTGGGGAGGATACCGAAGGTGACCAGATGGCCCTGCTCGGCGGCCTGGCGACCGGCGGCCAAAGCGCGGTGCAAGGCGGGCAGGTCGCGGATCAGGTGATCGGCGGGCAGCACCAGCAGGAGGGCCTGGGGATCCTCACCCAGGGCGGCAAAGGCGGCGCAGGCGGCGGCGGGTGCGGTGTTGCGTCCCATGGGCTCCAGGAGAATGCGGGCATCGTCGATGCCCAGCAGGCGGAGCTGTTCCGCCACCAGGTAGCGGTGTTGTTCGTTGCAGACCAGGATGGGGGTGCCGCAATCGGGCACGCCCCGCAGGCGCAGCAGGGTGTCCTGAAACAGGGAGTGCTCTCCGAACAGGGTCAAAAATTGTTTGGGATAGGCCTGACGGGAGAGGGGCCACAGGCGGGTGCCGGAGCCGCCGGAGAGAATCACGGGAATCAACATGGGATTTCTCGAAATTATTGCGTGAAAACAACGATCACACCCACCATAGCATGCCGGCCTGCGCAGGTCAAAGGGTGATGCCGTCTCTCTCTTTTTTGCCTCTGTTTTGTCCCGTTCTCCTCGTTGGCCCCCCTCTGCGGCCTGGTGGTTGTTTGGTCTCTCCCTTGCATTCCTGCCCGGATGCGGGTATGGATCCCGCGTGGCTCTGGGGATAATCCGCAGGGTGCATCGGGACGTTGTCCTGGCGGCGCGGCAGAACCGGGTGCCTTGGGGTGACGCGACAGGTCGTCGGAGAACGGAGAACGGGGAGGGAATATGCTGGGTTTTATGCGTAAAATGGTAGAGCGGCGGGCAGAGCCTCGCGCCGCCATAGAGCGAAAAATTGTCTTTGTGACACACTCTGGGGTTACCTGCGAAGGGGTGGCGCGCAACATCAGCAAGGAGGCCCTGCTGTTGGTCTCCGATCAGCGCGCGCCGGTCTCCGTCAATGAAACAGGCGAGTTGATCATCGACTATAAAGGGATCCACTCGGTGTTTCCCGGGTTGGTGACCCGCTCGGACAAATATTCCGTGGATAAATATTGCGTGGCCGTGCGCTTTGGCAGCCAGGAGACCATCGACTTTTTTGATCCATGGATCGTCAGCAGTGGCCGCTGCTACAACTGCGGCAGCTTTGACAATCTGGAAAAATGCCCGCAATGCCGGGGCATCCAGACCATTTGCGCGGTGTGTGCCATGCGGGACACCATCTGCCGCGCGTGTCGGGCGGATGGCTATCTGCAGGACTCGAAAAATGCCTGAGAGGGCAGATTTCCGTGGTTGATGTCAACTTTTTTGGGGTGGCGGATACCCCGGCATTGCGGCTGCTCTATCTGCGGCAGACCGCCCCGACCCCCCGAATCTGTCCAGGGTTCCATTTCCGGTTGGGTGCCCCGGAGGCGGAGTGGCAGGTGGTGGGCACCTGGGAGTTGGATGCCTTTCTGGCCCAGCGGGAGCAACGCACCCCCCGGCAAAAAGCCATCTATCTGCAACAGGAGCCCCCCGGCATGCGCTGGCCGGAGGCGACGCCCCTGCAATCCTTTGCCGCCCTGCTGACCCCCCTGGTCATGGATGTGGAGGGGCCGGTGCAGTTTGTCGGCCCGCCGGCCTTGCCCTGGACCTATGGCATCCATGTGGAGATGCGGGAGGGGGTGGGGCACTGGTTTTCGGAGCAGGGGGGGGTGGATTGGGAAGAGCTGCGCACCGCACCCCCCCCCGTCAAGGAGCGGCTCTGCTCCATGGTGGTCTCCCGGAAGGGCTTTTTGCCCGGCCATCGGGCCCGGTTGCACTTTTTGCAGACCTTGCAGAACCATTTTCACAACAGGATTGATTTTTTCGGTTTCGGCTCCCGGCCGATTCCCGACAAGAGGGCGGCCATCGATCCCTATCTGTTCAGCATTGCCGTGGAAAATTCCGTACATCCCAACTATTGGACCGAAAAGATCGCCGATCTCTATCTGGGCCATGCCATGCCGATCTACCACGGCGCCCCCAACATTCACCATTTTTTTGATCCCACCTCCCTGCAAACCATCGACATCGACGCCCCGGACGAGGCCATCGCCCGCATCGAACATCTGCTGGATCATCCCGATGCCTACCATGCCCAGTCGGTGGCGGCGGCACGGCACACACTGCTCCACGAGCACAACACCCTGGAGTGGCTGCGCCGGGGCATTCACCATCTGCGCCAGGAGGCGTAACCGCTGCT
>JADGCE010000007.1:0-28179 GCA_015229095.1 Magnetococcales bacterium
CCATCAACAGGGCGACCAGGAGGGCGATCAGGGAGACAGCGATCAAAACGGTACGAATGGTGGATGATTGATGGACCATCTGCTCCTCGGAGAGAATATGCTCCCGCGTGGTCTGCTCCAGGGTATGGAAATGGGTTTTCAAGGTGTTCAGATGGGCCTGGGTTTCGGCAGAGAAGATCTGTTCCGCCTCTTTTTTGCCCGACAGGGCCGCACGGGCGGTCTCCTGCATCTTTTTCAACAGGGCCCGTACCGCAGACAACTCGGCCTGCACATCTTTCTGGTAGAGGGTTTTGGCAGCGGCCAGATCTCCCTGGCGCAGGGCGTCACGCACCTTTTCCCCGGTGGCATGCAGGCGCCGATGGGCCGGCTCCATCTCCTGCATGAGTTGGGCGAGCTGAGCATCGGAGGCCACCATCTTTTTGCCCCCTTCGCCGTAGATGAATTTGCCCATGCCGCATTGGGTGGGATCCAACTGGACGGTCAGCTCTTTTTCACCGGCCAGAATGGTTGAGAGCATTTTTTCCGACCAGGCCAGATGATCCGTCTCTTTTTGGGCCAAAAATTCCGGCAGATTGGCATCCGCCCGTTTGAACACTTTTTGAATTTTTTGTGCCGAGGCATGCAGCAGGCGATGGGGCTCCTCCATGCTGGTCAAGGTGCCCTGCAAGGTGGGCACCAGGCTTTCCGCCTGTTTGCGGCCATCTCCATAAAACCATTTGCCGAAGGCGCACTGGGTATGGTCCAGCTGCACGCCCAGCTCGGTAATTTTTTCATCGTTGATGAAGGCGCTGACCCGGTTGACCCAGTTGAGATGGTCGATCTCCCGTTGGAGAACTTCGCCCCGCAGCGTGTTGCCGGCCACCACCTCCAACCCGTTGTCCACCATCTGGTTGATACCCCGCAGGGACCACGTGCTCACCCCCATCATCAGGAGCAGCACACTGCCGATGCCCACCAAAATCTTTTTGCTCAGACTCAGATTTCCCCACCACATGGCATTTTTTCCTTTATTTTTCTTAGTAGACTGGATCACATCAAGCGTGTTCTGCGGTTTTTTGTCCCATCCGCATCCAGGCGTCCCGCAAGGCCTGGCGTACCGTGTCGAACGCCGTCCCCCCCAACGAACGCCGTGCATTGACCGATGCCTGCACCGTCAACAGAGGCAGCAGATCCGCATCGATACGCGCTTCCACCCGCTGCATCTCCTGCAAGGGCAACTGCGCCAACGGGCAGCCCCGCTCCACGCACAACCGCACCAGACGACCTGAGATCTCGTGGGCCTCTCGAAAGGGTATCCCCTTGCCCACCAGATAATCGGCCAGATCGGTCGCCGTGGTAAAACCCACCGCCGCCGCATCGGCCATGACTCCATGGCGCACCACGATACCCGGCACCAGATCCGCCAAAACCCGCAAACACCCCCCCACCGTATCCACGCAGTCAAAAATCGGCTCTTTGTCCTCCTGCATGTCCCGATTGTAGGTCAACGGCAACCCCTTCATCAGGGTCAACAGACTGAACAGATGGCCAAAAACCCGTCCGCTTTTGCCCCGTACCAACTCCGGCACATCCGGATTTTTTTTCTGCGGCATGATGCTGGAGCCCGTACAAAAGCCATCCGGCAACTCGACAAAGCCCAGCAGCGGCGACGACCACATCACCAACTCTTCGGAAAAACGGGAAAAATGCCCCATCAGCAGGGAGCAGACGGCCGCCAGCTCAATGACAAAATCCCGATCCGAGACCGCATCCATGGAGTTGCGACAAATGCCTTCAAATCCCAACTCTTGCGCCACCCAGAGCCGATCCACCGGAAAGGGTGTGCCCGCCAAGGCCGCCGAGCCCAGGGGCAGTTGATTGATGCGCCGCCGGGCATCCCCCAACCGCTGCCAATCCCGCTCCAGCATCTCCCAATAGGCCAGCAAATGGTGCGCAAAACTGACCGGCTGGGCATTTTGCAGATGGGTCAGGCCCGGCATGACGGTTTCCACATGGTGGGCCGCCAGCTCCAACAGCCGGGTTTGCAGGAGATGCACCCCTTCGCGCAGTTGATCCACCTGCTCCCGCAGATAGAGCCGCAGATCGGTGGCCACCTGATCATTGCGGGAGCGGGCCGTGTGCAACTTGCCTGCCACCGGGCCGATCAACGCCCGCAAACGGCTCTCCACGTGCATGTGAATATCTTCCAGGCCTATCTGGAAGGGCAACCGCCCCTCTGCCAGCTCCTGCTCCACCTGGGCCAGACCCGCCAGAATGGCCTCTCCCTCTGCCGCATCCAGAATACCCTGCCGCACCAGCATGCGACAGTGTACGGAAGAGGCGCGAATGTCCTGGGGATAGAGGCGGGAATCATAGTGAATGGAGGCCGTGAAGGCCTCCACAAATTGATCGGTGGGCTGTGCAAAGCGCCCACCCCACAGCTTGCTCATGACATTTTTTGCTGTAAAAGAGCCGCAATGCGCATCCGCAGCGCATTGAGCTTGATGAATCCCCCCGCATCCGCCTGATTGAATGCCCCCTGGTCCTCCTCAAAAGTGACAATTTTCGGCTCAAACAGGCTGCGCTCCGATTTGCGCCCCACCACCTGCACCGAGCCTTTGTACAATTTTAACCGAACCACGCCGCAGACATGCTCTTGCGAGGCATCCACCATGGCTTGCAGCATCCGCCGTTCCGGGCTGAACCAATAGCCGTTGTAGATCAGGGCCGCATAGCGGGGCGCCAACTCATCTTTCAGATGGGCCACCTCCCGGTCCAGGGTCAAGGATTCCATGGCCCGATGGGCCACCCCCAGAATGGTCCCTCCCGGCGTCTCGTAGACGCCACGGGATTTCATCCCCACATACCGGTTTTCCACCAGATCCAAACGGCCAATGCCGTTGGCTCCCCCCAGGGCGTTGAGACGGGCCAACAGGGCCGCCGGCGACAACCGCTCTCCATCGATGGCCACCGGATCCCCCCGTTCAAAGGTCAACTCCAGATAGGTCACCCGGTCGGGGGCCCGCTCCGGGGCCACGGAGAGCAAAAACATCTCCTCTTCCGGTTCCCGCCAGGGATCTTCCAGAATTTTGCCCTCGAAGGAGATATGGAGCAAATTGCGATCCATGGAATAGGGGGATTCACCCCGCTTGCCCCGCCCCACCGGAATGCCATGGGTATCGGCATAGGCCAGCAATTTTTCCCGCGAGGTCAAATCCCACTCCCGCCACGGTGCGATCACCCGGATATCCGGCCGCAAGGCATAATAGCCCAGCTCAAAACGGACCTGATCATTGCCTTTGCCTGTGGCCCCGTGGGCCACCGCATCCGCACCCGTGCGGTTGGCAATCTCGATCTGCTTTTTGGCGATCAACGGGCGGGCAATGGAGGTTCCCAAATGGTAGACCCCCTCATAGAGGGCGTTGGCCCGATACATGGGAAAGACAAAATCCCGCACAAACTCCTCTTTGAGGTCTTCCACAAAGATATGCTCCGGCTTGACCCCCATCGCCAAAGCCCGGTTGCGGGCTTCGTTCAACTCCTCTCCCTGCCCCAGATCAGCCGAAAAGGCCACCACTTCACAGCGATAGACCTCCTGCAACCAGCGCAGGATGATGGAGGTGTCCAAGCCGCCCGAATAGGCCAATACCACTTTACGTACCGGGTTCATCTGTTCTCCAGGACTCGTATAAAATTTAACCCATCAACCATTCCAGAATGGCCTTTTGCACATGCATACGGTTTTCCGCCTCGTCCCATACCACGGACTGGGGCCCTTCCAACACCTCGGCGGTGACCTCCTCTCCCCGGTGGGCGGGCAGACAGTGCATGAACAGAGCCTCTGGCCGGGCCTCCCGCATCAACGCGGTATCCACGCAATAGTTGGCAAAGGCCCGGCAGCGTCGCTTGCGCTCTTTTTCCTGCCCCATGGAGATCCAGACATCCGTCGTCACCAGATCCGCATCTTTTACCGCATCCCTGGGATGGCGCAACAGGGTGACGGAGCCGCGTCCTCCCTGGGCGGCCATCTCCTTTTCCGCCCACTCCACCACCTGGGGGTCCGGGCCATAGCTGGCGGGGGAGGCCAGGGCCAGGTGAAACCCCAGGCGGGCGGCTGCCAGAATCCAGGACTGGGCAATATTGTTGCCATCCCCCACCCAGGCCACCTTGCGCCCGGCGATGGGGCCGCGATGCTCCTGGTAGGTAAAAATATCGGCCAGGATCTGACAGGGATGAAAATCATCGGAGAGGGCGTTGATCACCGGGACCGTGGCATGTTGCGCCATGGTCACCAGGTTGGAATGGGCAAAGGTGCGCACCATGATCCCATCCACAAAACGGGACAACACCCGGGCACAGTCGGACAACGGCTCGCCGCGCCCCAGTTGGATATCCTTGGAGGAGAGAAACAGGGCATGCCCTCCCAACTGATACATCCCCACCTCAAAGGAGACCCGCGTGCGGGTGGAAGGTTTTTCAAAGATCATGGCCAGGGTGCGTCCCTTGAGGGTATGCACCACCTCCCCGCTCTTTTGCGCCGCTTTCAACTGGGTCGCACGGGCGAAAAGGGCGTGAATCTCTTCACCCTGAACATCGGCCAAAGAGAGCAGATCCCGTTTTCCCGGGGGGCGTGGAATATTCATAGTGACCTGTTTTTAAGCATCATGGATACCATTAGTACGAATCCGTCAAAACACCGTCCAGAATGGCAACGGCCCGATCCATCTCCTCCCGGGTCACCGTCAGGGGCGGCAAAAAGCGCAAGACGGTGCCCATTTGGCAGCTGAGCAGCAGCCCCCGCACCAGACAGACACCCAATATCTCTTCCGCCGGAGAGTTCAACTCGACGGCGATCATCAATCCCTTCCCGCGCACGGAGCGGATCATTTTGTGGCGCAGCTGCAACGTGCGCAACTGCTCCAGCAGATATTCTCCCTTGCCGGGCACCTCCGCCAGCACCCCCTGCTCCAGCAATACGTCGAGGGTGGCCAGGGCCGCCGCGCTGACCAGCGGGGTTCCCCCAAAGGTGGAGCCGTGGGAGCCTGGCGAGAAGGCCTGGGCCACCTTTTCTGTCGCCAGACAGGCCCCCATGGGCAGACCGGATGCCAGGGATTTGGCCACCGTCATGACGTCCGGATGGATTCCGCTCCACTGGTGGCACCACAAACGACCGGTGCGTCCCATGCCGGTCTGCACCTCGTCCAGGACCAGCAGCAGATCATGCCGGTCGGCAATTTCCCGCAACGCCGCCAGATAACCCGCATCGGGAACCACGACCCCCGACTCACCCTGAATCGGCTCCACCAGGATGGCTGCCGTGGCCGCCGTGATGGCCTTTTCCACCGCTTCCGGCTGGTTGTACGGCACATAACGAAAACCGGGCGGCAGGGGCTCATAACCCCGACGCACCTTCTCTTGACCCGTGGCCGTCAATGTGGCCAGGGTACGGCCATGGAAGCTGTTGGTGGCGGTGATGATCTCAAAACGATGGGCCTGAACCCGTCCTTTTTCACGCTCATGGGCATACTTGCGCACCAGCTTGATGGCGGCCTCATTGGCCTCCGCGCCGCTGTTGCAAAAAAAGACCCGATCTGCAAAACAACTGCCCACCAATCGCTGCGCCAACTGCTCCTGCAAGGGAACCCGGTAGAGGTTGGAGGTGTGCATCAAGCGCCCGGCCTGTTCCCGAATGGCTTCCACCACCGCCGGCGGGCAGTGTCCCAGATTGTTCACCCCGATCCCTGCCAAAAAATCCAAATATTTTACGCCCTTTTCATCCCACAGGCAGCTGCCCTCGCCCCGCACGAAGGCAACGGGAAAACGGGCATAGGTGTTCATCAGTGCCGAGGCCCCCTGCTCACTCACCGCTGTTGTCATGACACCCCCCAGTTACCATAAAAATCACCCGACATTCCCCTTCCGGGAAACCCAAAAAAATAGGGAGAATGGCCATCCCGGATGGTCCGTGCGACCGATGCCCCACGAACCATCCCGACAGCCATCCTCCAAACCGGTAAAGAGCAGATCGATGGCTCTTGCCGTTGCTCGCCCACCCCCTGCCCGCTGGCCTGTTCGCGACGAGCGCACCCTTCCGCTTAAATGAAGAGCGTGATATCGGCGTGTTGTGCCACTTCAAAGAAACGGGCAGCTCCGGCATACTCCACGCCGTCCATCAGCTCCTCATGTTTGAAATCAAACAGATCCACCGTCATTTGACAGGCGATCATCTTGACGTCGGACTCCAGGGCCATGGCCATCAGTTCATCGATGCTGGCAACACCCTTGCCAGCCATTTTTTGTTTCATCATAATGGTGGCCATGCTTTCCATACCGGGCAGCATCTGCACAAAGACCGGCATGGGCACGGGCATGGGCATGGCCGGGTTGCCCAGGGGCGAAATTTTCAGGTTGCGCTCCTTTTTCAGCACCTGCAACCCGTAAAAGGTCCAGAAAATGGTCACATCATAATCCAGGGCAGCCGCCGTGGTTGCCAGAATCAGCGGAGGGTAGGCAAAGTCCAGGGTGCCCTTGGTGGCGATGATCGCCAAGCTTTTTTGGTTGGCCATGAGAAGAGACTCCTAGACTTTCCTGATTTCGTAGTAAAAAACCTTCCCGTCCTCGGATGCCTTGACCAGCTCGTTGCCGGTTTGGGAGCAGAATGACTCAAAATCCTTGGCAGAGCCAGGATCGGTGGCCTCAATGGCCAGGATTTGCCCAGGGGCCATATCCTTCAGGGCTTTCTTGGCCCGCAAAATGGGCAGCGGGCAGTTGAGACCTTTTGCATCCAGGGTTTGATCAGCCATAGCGTGGTTAACCTCCAGTTTTGGTGCCGGTTGGGGGGTGGGTCCAGAAAAACAGCAAACGCTGATATACTGGTACGCATTCGGTGCAGATTGCAAAGATTTTTTTTTCTTTTTGCCCCGGATGTCAAAAAAAATGGTTGCCGAGCACCCCATGCAACCGCTAGTCTGCTCGGCTACGAACCCATCGGCGTTCTTTATTTGGCGACGGATACGAACATGACCGCAATACTCATTGGCCTGCTCTTCATCATCATCCTGCTGCGGGGGCTTCTCCACCTTCGCAGGTTGCGGGAAAGCTCCCTGGAAGAAGAGCTGCCGAGCGATAAAATCACCGTCATCATAGGCATCTATCTGATGCTGAGCAAGGCCTGTATCCAGTATTACAGGGACTATGGAACCTATCCCGAGCGGATCACCGGCGACAGCAACAGCCTGGTGGAGGCGGGCTATCTGAAGGGTGAGCCCCTGGCGGGGATGACCAAAAGCCTGCCGCGCTTTTCCATCGTCACCGCAGAAAACACCGGCACCGCCCTCTGCCTGGCCAACACCAAACGCGCCCTGGCATCGGACATTCTCGTCCGCATCCGGGAGATGGCCAGCCCCCTGGTCTTTGTCGACGTGCGGGCCAGCCAGTTTCACCCCTTGACGCTGCCCATCGCCAACGAGAGCGTCAACCTCTGCCTGATGCTGCCCCTGGATCCCACCAAAACAGCCGGTCAGTCCGAACAGAAGATCGCCTGAAGTCCCATGACCGGGCAACGGAGGGGAGGAGAGCAGCGGGGCTAGGGACGGGCAATCTGCGCGTTTTTCCGGATGCTCTTGCTGATGTTGAGGGCGGCCTCCTCATCCGCAGGGCGATCCTGCCAACTCCCCTGCACCAGCTCCTGCTTCAACACAACCACCCGCACCGTGCCGTATGGCTCCTGGCCCGTCACGTGGATATTGATCCGATAGCGCAGGGAGGGGTGCTCCGGATCCACTTTCCAGTCGGTGGAGACAATCCCCCCCTCACGACTGGCGACCTGAATCGGCAGACCCAAAACCACCGCCATGGCCCCTGCAAACAGTTTGTCGGCGCGCACGGCTTCAGCTCCCTTGCGGCCTCCTCCCCCCCCTTCCCCAAAGGAAAAAAAGCTGTCCTGCCCCGCCTCATAGGCAGAGTTGGCATCGTTTTTTTCCTTGGCATCCTCCAACTCTTTCTTTTGCCCGAATTTGGCCAGCTTCTGATCATCCAGCTTGTTTTTGCTCCCCCACATGCCACTGGAGCAGCCAGAAACCAACAGCGTCGCCAATGCCACCGCCACCCATCCATGCTTGCCCATGTTGACCACCTCTTCCCTTGTCTAGTATTGTGTTGTCGCTCGATTGTTGGGCCCTGATCCTCGTGCGGGCCATGATGGGGGCTTGCCCCGACCCCACCAGGGGGATCATCCCCCTGGACCCTTACTCCCCCTCTTCTGCCACCTTTTCCCGATAAGAGCACCCCTCCCGCACGCAGAGCCTCTCGTCGCCAAAACGTTTGGTGACCTTGCGGGTGACAAAGGGCATCGCACATTGAGGACACGGCTGGGCAACGGGCTCATTCCAGAGAGCTGTGGTGCATTTGGGATAGCCGGAACAGGAGTAAAAAATCTTTCCCCGTCTGGATTTTTTCTCCAAAAACACCCCCTTGCCGCATACATGGCAAGCAATGCCGGTGGATTTCGGTTTTTCCAACGGCTGTGTGTTGCGACACCCGGGATAGCCGGAACAGGCCAAATATTTCCCAAAGCGCCCCTCTTTGATCCACAGGGGTTTACCGCATTTGTCGCATGTCTGGTCCGACAGGACCGGCTCATCGACCGCCTTTTCCTCCTCTCCCTCCTTGCGGATGTTGCGGGCATACCGGCATTCCGGATAGTTGGAACAGGCCAAAAACCGCCCAAAACGACCCAGCTTGTTGACAACCGGCTTGCCGCATTCGGGACACTGCTCATCCGTGGCCTCCGAGGTGACATCCGCCCGGCTGGTGGATTGCTCCTTCTCCCCCACCTGTTGCCGAAAGGGTTTCCAAAAGCTCTCCATCAGCGGAACCCAGCGCTTTTCCCCCCGTGCAACGGCATCCAGATCATCCTCCAGGTGGGCCGTGAAGTGGTAGTCCACATAGGTACGAAAATGTTCCACCAAAAATTTGTTGACCACCATCCCCACATCTTCCGGATAAAACTTTTTTTGTTCAAGGCGCACATAGCCCCTCTCCTGGAGCGTGGACATGGTGGGCGCATAGGTGGATGGCCGACCGATGCCATAGCTCTCCAGGGCCTTGACCAGGGTGGCCTCGGTAAAACGGGGCGGCGGTTCGGTAAAATGTTGCAGAGGTTCCACCTGACGGGCGTTCAGAATTTCCCCCTCCTCCAGAACGGGCAGCATGCCCGCCGCTTCATCCTCGTTGCGATCCTGCAGGGAGACATCATCCTCCCCCTCGCTGTAGACATCCATGAAGCCGGCAAAGGCGATGGAAGAGCCGTTGGCGCGCAGCTGAAAAGGGGCCTGGGCATCGGCCTCTCCCACCGCCAGGGTGGCCACCACCTGGTCAATACGGGCGGCCGCCATCTGACAGGCCATGGTTCGTTTCCAGACCAGCTCGTAGAGTACAAACAGATCACGGGGCAGCACGCTTTTCAAGGTTTCCGGCGTGCGGAGGGGATTGGTGGGCCGAATCGCTTCGTGGGCCTCCTGGGCATTTTTGGTCGAGGATTTATAAACACGCTCCTTGGCAGGCAGAAAGGCCTTGCCATAACGCTGCTCAATGAGCGCCCGCAGGGCGGAGAGCGCCTCCTCGGCCAAATGGACCGAGTCGGTACGCATATAGCTGATCAACCCTTCCACCTCGGCGCCGCCGCCATCCAGAGCCGGCAACTCCACCCCTTCGTAGAGGCGTTGTGCCACCATCATGGTCTTTTTGGCCGAAAACCCCAACTTGCGCGACGCCTCCTGCTGCAATGTGGAGGTGATGAAGGGGGGAGGCGGATTGCGTCGGGTCTGTTTTTTTTCCAGCTGGACCAGATGCAGCGGTTGACCCTGAATGACAGAGACCCATGCGGCGGCCTGCTGCGCGTTGGGAATGTCAAACTTGCCCAATTTTTTGCCCTCTGCCACCACCAGTCTGGCCTGAAAAGGTCGGCTGGGGGGGGCTCCCTTGGCCCGCTGTTTTTCCACATTGGCCAGAATGCTCCAGTATTCTCTGCTTTTGAACGCAAGAATCTCCCCCTCCCGCTCGCAGACCAGGCGCAGAGCCACCGATTGCACCCGCCCGGCAGAGAGACCCGGGCGCACCTTTTTCCAGAGCAGGGGGCTGAGGGTAAACCCCACCAGATAGTCCAGGGCGCGGCGGGCCTGTTGGGCATTGACCATATCCATATCCACCTCCCGGGCATGGGTGACCGCCTCCTGGATGGCCCGTTTGGTGATTTCATGAAAAACCACCCGTTTGGCGGGAATGGCGGCCATCTCCTTTTTCTGCCGGAGCACCTCCAGCACATGCCAGGAGATGGCCTCCCCCTCCCGGTCCGGGTCGGTGGCCAGCAGCAACAGGTTGGCCTTTTTGGCGGCTGTGGCCAGGGCGGAGACATGCTTGACCGCTTGTTTGGGAATTTCGTAGCTCATCTGGAACCCCTGTTCCGTGCTCACCGATCCCGTTTTGCTGGGCAAGTCGCGAATGTGGCCATACGTGGCGATGACCTGGTACTCTTTGCCGAGAAATTTTTCGATGGTTTTGGCCTTCGCCGGGGATTCAACAATAACAAGAGCGTGCATGATGACCCGTTTAATCAATAGAGAACAGAAAAAGACAACCGGAGAGTCAGGGGATCAGGAACGCCGCAGGGTAAACTGGTTGCCCGGCAACCGCTGTACGACACCCACCAACTCCAGCTGCAGTAAAATGCGCGAAAGCGCGGCCACTGTCAAATGACAACACCGCGCCAACTCATCCCCCTGTATGGGGCCCCGTTTGAGCAGGGCATGGACGGCGGCGGCTTCCGTACCCACCGCCACCGGCCTCTCCATGCCGGTGGCCTGGGGACGGGCGAGGGTGCTGGGAGGGCGCGCATCCCAGGAAAAGGTGCGCAAAATATCCTCCGCAGACTCCAGGAGGATGGCCCCCTGACGCAACAGATGGTTGCTGCCCTGATAGCGGGGATCCCCGGCAGCGGCGGGCACCGCAAACACTTCGCGTCCCTGTTCCAGGGCCAGCCGGGCCGTCACCAGGGAACCGGAACGCTGGGCCGCCTCCACCACCACCACACCCCGACACAAGCCGCTGATGATCCGATTGCGGATGGGAAACAGATAGGCCGCCGGCTGGGTGCCCAGGGGGGCTTCGGTCACCAGGGCCCCCTGGGCGATCACGCGCTGCCGCAACTGGGCGTTGCGACTGGGATAGAGAATATCCAGCCCGGTGGCCAACACGGCCACCGTTCCCCCCTGCTCGGCCAGGGAGCCCCAATGAGCGGCGGTATCGATCCCTTCCGCCAGACCGCTGACCGTCACCAGACCCTGCCGGGCCAAATCCCGGGCCAGCTGGTGGGCAAACCAGCACCCCCCAGGCGTTGCCTGGCGGGCCCCCACAATGGCCAGGTTGTTGTCCTGGCACAGATGGCGGGGATCTCCCAGCACAAACAGGGCGGGTGGTGGATCCTCAATCTCCCGCAGGAGGGCAGGATAATCCTCATCCCCCAACACCAGCAAGCGGCCTCCCATCTCCTGCAGACGATCCAGCTCCTGCCGGATCGGCAGGCTGGGTACCTCCCGGCGCAGACGCAATATCTTTTGCACGAAGGGTGCCTGAATGCCAGGCACACCCTCCCATGCATGGTCGGAGGCCTCCAGGAGGGCCTGTGCCCCGCCAAAATGGCGCAGCAGGCGATTGATGCGCACCGGCCCCAGGCCAGGGGTTCTGATCAGTCGCAACCATTCCAGGAGTGCCGGGTGATCCATGCTCTGTTTCTTAGCGGCTGTGGAGTGTGTCCCCCCGGCTGACCGGGTGGGTGGTGGGGCCCACCAGGGCAAAAGAGGCTTTTTCACCGATCAAAAACAGGGTGGCCTCGCCGATGGGGTGGGCCTTGTCCTGCACCCTCTCGCCACGCACCGGGTCCATCCCCGGTGCCGCCTGATGCTGGATGGTCATGGAGAGCCCCTGGGAGACCTGGTCGCGCCGCCCCAATCCCACCACCATCACCTGGTACGTACCACCCATCTCCATATCGTCCGGCAACCAGAGCACCCGACCGCTGACCGGGGCGGGCAGCCGGTTGTGGGGTTGAAAATCCAGGAGCAAATCCGGGTCTCGCAGCAAAAGATCCCCCACCTGCAACGCATCCTGCATGGTCATGAGGCGTGCCCGCCATGCCTCGCCCTGCCGCTCCCCGGTGATCTGTACCCGACCCAGGTTGTGGGCCAGGCGACCCATGACTTCGCCGCTGGCGGGATCGGTCAGCAGCATCCCTGGCCGGTAAACCATGAAGTTGGAACCGGCGGTGGCCGGTTGTTCCAGATACACCAGCAGCATCTCCCCTGGACGGAGCAGGGTCTGTTCCGACCAGCGGCCATGGATGTGGCCATGGGGTTCCCAATCGGCGGGGAGAATGCGATCACCCGTCTGGAGATGCTGTTGCAGCAGGGCATGCGGCGTGTCGGAGTGGTTTTCCGAATGTCGCACGGCGGGGCCTCGGCGTATTGCGGGGGCCAGTGATCTGTTTTCCAGGGTGGGCTGCGGGCCCTGGGGGGGAGCTGGTATGGGGGTTCCTGGTGAGGGACCGGGCTCATCGGCCTGGCTTGTTCCCATACCCATCGGCACCACGCCGGTGCTGCCGAGTGCCAAAAGAGCGGTCAAAAAGCAACGGGCCAAGGCATGGGTCATGATTCACCTGACGAGGGGCTGGAGGGGGAGGGGGCATCCCCATGGCGGAGGGGCGGACGGCCAATACGGGGCTCGGTACCCAAAATCAGCCGCTGAATATTGGCCCGGTGTCGCCAAAAGATCCAGGGTATCAGAAAAAGGGCGGTTGCCATGGCCATGCGGGACTCCTGGAAAAAGAGGAAGCCGGGCAGCAGCGCAAAGGCCAACAGGGCGGCCAGGGAGGAGATACGCCACAGCAGGGCCGCCACCACCCAGGTCAGCAGGGCACAGAGGCCTGCAACCGGGGTCCAGGCCAGATAGATCCCCAGGGCAGTGGCCACCCCTTTGCCCCCCTTGAAGGCCAGATAGACCGGATAGAGATGGCCAAAAAAGAGGGCCAGGGCCAGGCCGCCGGTCAGGGGGTGCTCCGTGCCCAGCCACAGACGGGCCAGCAGGATGGGCACAAAGCCCTTCAGCATATCCAGCAGCAGGGCGATGGCACCGGCCAGTCGACCGGTGGTACGCAGCACGTTGGTGGCCCCGATGTTGCCGCTCCCCTGTTGACGAATGTCGCCGCCCCCCATGAGGCGCGCCACCAGCAGACCGAAGGGGACCGCGCCCAACAGATAGGCGGCCAACACGCCCAACAGCGGGATCCATCCCGTCTCGCCGATCATGGCAGCAGACCCCGTGGCTGTTTCCTGATGGCACGACGGCCATCCGATGGAGAAAAACAAAAAAATTTCATCCTCTTCATCCTGTTGTGAGAGAGAGTGCTTGCACGGTACCGATTTTATCCTTATCGTATCCGCAGTCTAACCGGTTGCAATGCCGTTCGGAAACCTATTTTGTGAAGGAACGAGGTGCATCATGTCTAAATCCCTGAATAGAGTGCAGCTGATCGGCAACCTGGGTGCCGACCCGGAGATACGTTTTACCCAGGATGGTCGGGCGATCGCCAGCCTGAACCTGGCCACCGCCGACTCATGGACCGACAAACAGGGACAAAAACAGGAGCGCACCGAGTGGCACCGGGTCACCATGTTCGGCAAATTGGCCGAGATCGCCCAACAGTATCTGCGCAAGGGTAGCAAAGTTTATGTCGAAGGCCAATTGCAAACAGAGAAATATACCGACAAACAGGGTATCGAACGCTATTCCACCAAAATTGTCCTCACTCCCTTTGTCGGACAGATGATCATGCTGGACAGCAAGCCCGGTGGGGGGGGTATGCCGGGGGCTCCGTATGGAGAGACTCCCGCCTATGCCGGTCCTCCCGGTGCCCACTATGGGGGTGCCCCCCAATCCTCAAGAGCCGCCTACCAGGGGCCGCCCGTGGCACCGGAAAACGTCGATCAAACGCCGGAATTTGATGACGATATTCCGTTCTGAGGCCGGGGGATTGATCGTCGTTCGGGTCACGCCGGGGGCTTTGCCCCGGACCCCACCAGGGGCTTTGCCCCTGGACCCCACCAGGGGGATAATCCCCCTGGACCCCTGATAATAAAAAATTATTAAGAGAAAAGGGTGGAGGGGGTCTGGGGGAGGTGGTTCGCCGCCTCCCCCAGGAGAAGCGAAGGCGGATCAGGATGCCTGCGGGACCAACAGCGCGGCATCCCCGGCGGCATGGAGGGCGAAAAAAGCCTCCACCACCGCCGGATCAAAGTGCCGACCAGACTCTTGGCGAATCAATGCCAACACCTGCTCTTGGGGCCAGGCCGACTTGTACGGGCGCGCATAAGAGAGGGCATCAAACACATCCACCAGGGCAACGATGCGTCCCGTCAGGGGAATCTCCCTCCCCGCCAATCCCCTGGGATAACCCCGACCATCCCACCGTTCGTGGTGTCCCCCGGCGATCTCTGCACCCAACGTCAGATAGGTGACCCCCTCCGTCATCTGGCATGCCTTGCCGAGAATGGCCTCACCCCGCTCCACATGGCTCTCCATGATGGCCCGCTCTTCAGGGGTCAGGGGGCCCGGCTTTTGCAAAATGGCATCGGGAATGGCCATCTTGCCCACATCGTGGAGAATGCTGGCCATGCCGATCATCTCCAACGTCTCCGCAGGGAACAGGCCCGCGTAAGGGCCCGTCTGGTTCATGCGACGGGCAATGGCTTCGGTCAGGGTCGCCACCCGCAGCACATGATCCCCGGTATCGGTATCCTTGTATTCGGCACAGCCCGCCAGGGTGACCACCGTGGCCCTCTGCGCCTGTTTCAGCTGCTCCAGCAGACGGTTTTTGTTCTCGACAAGGTGAATGTTTTCAATGGCAACCGCCATTTTGTTGCAAAACACCTGCAGCAACATCTGCACCAGAGGGTCCGGAACAAAACCGGTTTCCAGGAAAACGGCAAAGGTCTGTCCCGTCGCCGCCCGGGTGTCGATGGAGAGCACGGTGTATTGGTCATGATAGAGATGATGCCGATCTCGCAGGGCCCGTTGAATCGCCGTGACCACCGGGATATCCACAACACCGGCTGACAAACTTTCCACCCCCTGGTAGCGGCCAAAGCCGGCCAACACACGCTCCTGACCGGCCGGTTGACTCTGCACACAGAGGATTCCATCGCAGGGCACCCCCAACAGGGCGGCGATTTGCCGCAACAGGCCACTGCCAAAGTGCTGCATGGCGCGCAACCGCATCAACGATCCGGAACTTTCCAGAATCATCTCCAGGCCGCGCCGGCTCTCCTCGACGGTATGGATATCCTCGTAGGCACGGATGGCGGCCACCACCGTGGTAAACAGCTTGTCGGCGGTCAGTTCCGTCTTGGCTTTGTAGTCGTTGATATGATATTCGACGATGACCCGTCGCTCCGGGGCCTGACCCGGTTGACCGGTGCGCAGGATGATCCGCACCTTGCGGTTGCCCAACTCTTCCCGAATCCACCGTACCAATTGCAAACCCGCATCATCGCTCTCCATCACCACATCCAGCAGGATGACGGCGATATCCTGCCGCTCTTGCAACACCCCCCGCGCCTCGGCTGCAGAACAGGCGTGCAGCAGTTGCAAAGTACGGCCATGATAGGAGAAACGGGTGAGTGCCACCTCGGTGATGGCATGCACCCCCGGTTCATCATCCACGATCAACAGAGGCACCGGCTTCAGGGTCGAAGGGGGGAAAAAATCGGTCAGCAGCTCCTCTTCACCCTCCTCGAAGAGCAGCTCTTCATCATCCTCGTGCAAACTACGCTCGGCATCCATGGATCGTTCCCCCGCAATCCGCCCATCCTGACCCTCTGGCATGCGCTACTCCGCCAGGGGTGCTGTCTGTGGAAATGTCAACGTAAAGGTGGTGCCTGCGCCCGTCTGGCTGGTGACACCCAATCGACCGCCCAAAATTTGATGGGCCAGATTGAAGGAGATATTCAATCCCAGTCCGCTGCCCCCGGATCCCCGTTTTGTCGTAAAAAAAGGATCAAATATCTTGCCGATATGCTCTTCTGGAATACCCTGGCCATTGTCGGAGACGGTCACCTGCACCCTGTTCTCCGGCAAACCCTGGAGCCGAATGCACAGCACGCCGCCTCTGGGTACTTCTTCGCCTTCTGCGGGAGGAAAGGCATGGGTCAGGGCATTGATCACCAGATTGGTGATGATCTGGGCAAACGCTCCCGGATAGCTGTCAACCAGCACACCCTCCTTCCCGATAACCTCCAGTTGATGGGGACATTTTTTCAGACGCGGATGCAGGCTCAGGAGAATTTCGTCCACATATTTCCTGAGATCGAAAGAGCGCCGTTCTGAACTGGTGCGATCCACCGCCACCTGTTTGAAACTTTGAATCAGCTCGGCGGCCCGCTCCATGTTATGCAACAGCAGATCGGCGGTCTTGCCGGAGAGTTCGATATATTCCCGGAAATCCAGTTTGCGAATGGTTCCGGCTTCAAACCGTTGACGTATCTTTTGGGTCTCCTGGGCCAGATGGGAGGCGCCCGTCACCCCGATACCCACCGGCGTGCTGATCTCATGGGCCACGCCCGCCACCAACTGTCCCAATGAGGCAAACTTTTCCGCCTGAACCAGTTGGCTTTGGGTGGCTTGCAGGGTTTGATAGGCCTGCTCGGCCCTCTCTTTGGCCTCTTGCAGGCGCTGCTCGGCCTCCTTGCGCTGGGTGATATCCCGGATGGCGGTTACCCGCACCATGCGACCGCTATACTCGATCTGCCGGGAACGCACCTCGGCCAAAAAGGTGCCCTGATCCTGACGCTGACAGAGCACTTCGTATAACGCTTCCGGTTCTGCGCCGGGACCGCTCAACCGGGCCTCTACCTGGGCCCGCTGTTCGGGCGCCACCAGTTCCAGGATGGCCCGACCGGTCAGATCGGTGACGGAGTAGCCGAACATTTCGGCAAAGGCCAGGTTGGCATCCAGCAGCACGCTCCCTTCGCTGAAGGCGATTCCCTCCAGAGCGGCATCCGCCAGTCGACGAAAGCGCCTCTCCTGTTCTTGCAGTTGATGCGCCTGTTGTCGCAGATAGAGTTGTCTCGCATTGTAGAAGAGGATGACAGACAACAATAATAGTACGACAATAAAGATGGCGACCAATGTCCACTGTATGGTCTGATTAAGACCACCCATGATGGCACTGCTGGAACTCAATACCAGGTAAAACAGGGTATTGTCGATGGGCAGGGCGACGTGTCTGAAGATGCGCCCATCGATGGATTGATCGAACGGTTCTGGAAAGTGCGCAGGAAAGGCCAGAGCCATCCCCTGGGCAAAGGTGGCGTTGACCACCTGCTGGCGGGTGGCCAGGGATATCTCAAAGGGATCGGCGCCTGCAAAGTGGCTGGCATGGGAGTCGTCTCGCCACCGGATGAGCAGATCGTTGTCGAGGAGATGGACCAGCACAATCACGCCGACAACATCCTCCACATCCAGCAGGGGGGCCAGGGTCAGCAGATGGAAACGGCCACCGACATGGAGCAGTCGGGAGTACACCACCTCATCCAGTTGATTGTGGGGATCCTTGATCGGGGGGTGGGCCTGAATGGTGGCTACCCAATCGGCCAACAGCGGCATGGGATCAAAATCCAACCTCCCCTGCTCAAACAGCAGGCGGCCTTTGTTGCTCACGGCGCGGATGTGGATGGCCTGGGCTGCACGCATCTCCTGCCGCAGCAATTTGCCCAGAGGTTCAGAGTTGCCCTCCACCTTGATGACAAATTGCCCTTCGCCGATCTCTGGCCGTATGGCCAGCACCTTGAGTCTGTTGCGATAGGATTCTGCCGTTCTGAGAAACTGCTCCTGGATCTCATTGGCACTCAGGAACAGATAGGCATCCTGGTAGGATTGGATGGCCCGTTCCACCCGTTGGGAGATCAGTGAACCGCTGACGATGAATACCAGACAGAGAAGCAGCAGGGGCAAAACCACCTGGCGATTGCCCAACAGCTCGATGGTGCCATCCCGGTTCATACGCAAGCCCCCCCTTATACACCCTTACGTGTCAAGGATGTTGTTGCAACGGACAGGGTGTGGAACATCGCCGCCTCCCCCAGCCCTTTGCCCCGCAGCATATCATAAAAATACTGGCATACCCAGAGATATTTTGTTACCATCCATCCGTCGCGTTGAGACGACATGGGAATGGGGGAGAGGGGGATTCCATGGTTTTCCGCAGGGTCGGTTCCTTTTGTGCGTGGGTGCTGCTGTGGGTGGCATGGTGTGCTCCGGTCGGAGCGGACGTGCCCCTGACGCTGCCCCTGCCTGCCCCTGGCACCACCCCCACAGCCGAGCAGATTATCGAGCAGGTCTATTTTGTCAACCACTTTTACGCCCTGAAAAATGTGGCCATCGAAATGGATGGTCGGGTTGTCACAGTGATCGTCACCCGTGGGGAGGGGGGACAGGCCACCACCAATACGGTCAAACGCTATCTCAACAACGACTACAACGATGGCGTGATCAAGGCCAAGGATCTGGCCATCTTCACCTCAGGCAGCTTGCGGGGCACCGGCATGCTGGTCACCGATTTTGTCGATGACCAGAAAAGCCAATCCTACAGCGTCTGGCTGCCCGACCTGCGCAAGGTGCGGCGTTTTGCCCAACCCACCCATGAAGATGCCTGGGGGGGCACCGACTTTACCTTCGACGATGTCACCTTGCGCAAACCCCACCATGAAACCCATGAACGGCTGGAAACCCGTCCCTTCGGCGCCTGCCTGGCTTTCATGGCCATCCCGGAAGCGGACAAAAACTGGTACATGAAGCCCCTTCCCAATGCGGAAGTGTGCGATCACCGCGACAAACCGGTCCATGTGGTCAAAAGTACCAGCCGTTTTCCCAACTGGTGGTATGAATATCGGGTCAGTTATATCGATGTCACCACATTTGCGGATTATCGAACAGAATATTTCAAATCAGGAAAAATGATAAAAATTATTGATCGCGATTGGGGCGATCTGAACATGGGAGATCCCAGAGGGCTCTATTGGAAATTCTGGTACGGCAAAAATTTGCTGACCAACCATGAAACCATCGCCGTGGTGCCGAGGGAGGTGTTTACCTTCAACACCAGCAAGAGCCCTCTTCTCTGGAGCGAAGAGACGTTGGCAAAGATCAAGCAATAGCCGCCGCAATGGCGGTGGATGCTTTATTTTCCGGCTGTTTTGGGGTGTTGGGTGAGGGGGTGTGAGATGCGGAAAAAACGGGCAGTTCTGACCCTGTGTGGTATGCTGGGCATGGGTGGCGCCGCTGCGGCCATGGCCGAGGAGAGCGTGCAACCATCCGCACCTGCCGAAGCCGCTCCCTGGGAGATCCATGGCGTGCTCAAAAATGAATCGGCCTGGATGACCCGGGAGGGGGATGGTGCAGGGAAACGGGCAGGCAGATGGCTCAAATTTGAAAATTCCCTGACCCTCTTTGCCAATCGTCCGATGGGTGAAAACAGTGCCCTGCACGCCCAACTGAGTCCGATCTATGAATCCCACGGAGAGGAGGGGGAACGGGGTCATCAGGACTATTCGCAGCATGATTATTTGCGCGAGCTCTACCTGGACAGCAACCTGGGGGGTGTGGATGTGCGGCTGGGAAAACAACAGGAGGTATGGGGAACCGCCGATGGGATCAAACTGCTGGATATTTTGAACCCGACAGACTACCGGGAGTTTAACCAAAACACCATGGCCGATGCCCGCATCCCTGTCTGGATGCTGAAGGCCTCCCACGCCGTGGGGGGGACGGGCAATCTCCAGTTTTTGTTGGCACAGCACCAGGAAAATCATATTCCGGGATTGACGGCCAGTGGGGAAACCGGTGGGGCGTTCGTCATGAAGGGGGTGGATGCCATCACGGGGCGGCGTAACGGATTTTTGCAAATCACCCCGCAACTGGGCAGGGTGGCCAGCACCTTCAATGGCATGGCGGGTGGCAATCTGGCCGCCATGCCGGGTGCAGACCGGGTCACGGTGCAACAGTTTATCGAAGGTGGCACCCCGTTCAACTGTCCCGGCATCAGCGGGGTCGCCTGTCTCGATCGCATCACCCAGACGACCAACCAGAACAGGACGCTGCTGGTGGATGGCAATCGTTGGGATGCCAACAGCCCCCGCACCGCCTTTGAATATATGAATCGTGCCACCTTTGCCACCTTCGGCGGTTTTTCCGGTGTACAATCGGCCTATCGCCGGGACTATCCGGGGGCGTTGGCTCTCAATGCGGGGTTGCGCTACAAGGGTTCCATGGAGGGTAATTTTAACTATTCCCTCAACTATCTCAACCACTATGATCCCAACCCCCATGTAATATTGGGCTGGGAGGATGGCCAGGGCAATCCTTTGCGGATTGGCCGCACCGTTAGCGGTGCCAACACCACCCTCCATTTTCAGGATGGCAGTGGTGCGGCGTATGGGGGGCCGGCCACTCTGATCTTTACGGAAAAGGTGCGGCGTATCAACAGCCTGGGTGGCTCGTTTGATACCTCGGTGGAGAGTGGGCTGTTGGGACCGGTGGTGATGCGGGGCGAGGCGGTCTATCAGATGGGGAGCAAAACCCCGGTGGTGGATCGGGATCGGTTGGCCCAGGGCGATCTGGCGGGGGCCTTGCAGAGCAAAAGCACCGATTTGTTCAAATATGTGTTGGGGGCCGAGTTTATCGCGTTCACCAATTGGACCATTGGCGGGCAGTTTATCCAGTTTGTGCAGCGGGATCACGTGGATGAACCGGGCGATGGCTCGGCCAATTCCGGTCGTTACAGCGCGGATCCGGCGCTGATGAGCCTGGAGAATGGTTTATTGAAAGCACCGCAATTCAAAGAGTTTGCCTCTTTGTTTCTCTCCAAGCCTCTGGGTGCGGAACAGCAGGGGCGCCTCAACAATCTCACCATGGCCGAGGAGCGGGGGGGGTGGTGGAACCGCCTGGATGGGGAGTGGAAGTTGAACGACAACTGGGTGACCTCCGCCGAGTGGAACCAGTATGGGGGTAATGAAAACACCCTGTTTGGCCAGTTCAAGGATCTGTCCAATGTGCAGGTCGGCCTGAAATATCTTTTTTGAGGGGGAATCCTGCTCCAGGGTGTTCAAAATCCCACCCGCCAATGGCCCGCTCGGTCCAGTTGCCGGTAACAGGCCAGCAAGGCCTCACTTTCGGTGCGTACAGCCGGCACCTCCATGGCGGTCAGAAGGGTGGTCGCTGCCTCTTCGATGGATATTTTGGGCCAGCCCCGGTCGGTGGCAAAATGGATATATTTCAGGATTTGAAAGGCGTTGAACCCCTGGAAAAAGCGTTTGCGAAAGGCGGCCAGGGAAGCGGTGTTGGCCCGCATCTCCTGCCACTGCCGTTCCCAGTGCTGCTCGGCCAAAAAATGCTGCAATACCGGCGGCACGGGTCGCAGGTGGGATGCCGGTGTTCCCGCATGGATGGCCTCCACCTGCTGAAAAAGTTGACCAAGTCCCTGAAAGAGGCGGGGGTCATACACCACCCCCAAATCCTTGCTGCCTGCCAGACCCTCTGCCATGGCCCGTCCGGTGCCGAAAGGCACCCGGTGTGAGGCGCGGGCTGAGGGAAAGACCGTGGTGCTGTCCAGTGCGCTGAAATGGCCCAGCGGGATGATTTTTTGCAAAAAATAAAAATCTTCTCCGGCCTTGCGCCGGTTCATCCCCCCCTGTTGCCGATAGGGGATGGCCCGTACCGCCATGCTGGAACCGACGGTATGAAAGGCGTGGGGAAAGCCGCTCCAGCGCAACCCGTGCAGATAATAGCGCAAATAAAGCTCATACCGGATGATCCCCAGGCGATGGGCCGGGGGGAGGCCACGCCAATCGTGCTCAAAATAGAGGGAACAGCCGGGAGTCTGGGGGTGGGTGGCAAAGTGGTCGTACAGGGCCTCCAGATAGTTGGCCGCCACCTGACAATCCGCGTCCAGGCAGACAATCACGCCCCCTTCTTCCCCTGCTCCGTGGGCAAAGCGGTGCATGGCCCAATCCATGCCGATCTTGCGCGCTGTCCCCACCCCCGCCAACCGGGGAGGCAGAGCCGGTTCAAACAACAGATGGACGGCAGGCACCTCATCGGGATGCGCCTCCACCCAGGCCTGGGCCGTTTGCCATGTCAACCGATTGCGGGCCTGGAGAGGGGGGGCATCGTTGGCCGCGCCGTTGATGACCACCACCACATCCACCGGGCAGGGGGGCGGGCGACAGCGTCGCACGGAGTCCAAAGTGGTGAGCAGATCGGGTTCATCGTGACACGGAATGGCGATGACCAGGTGAAGATTGTGTACCATTTTTTTTGTTTGTACCCCTCTTGACGACGGCTATCCGGTTTTGTTTGAAAAAAAACGCTGTCAGGCACGCATCTTCATTGACGTAACCTGTCGAAAAACGGTAGCGTATAAACGCCTTCCATGCTAGGATCAAGGGGAGTCTTTGGATTTTAGATGACTGGTTCGTGACTGAAGGGGTGTTTCCCCCAATTAACAACTCGTTCGTTCATTATCTGCACAGGAGAGAGACAATGAAGAAAGCTGTACACATGTTGGCGCTGGCGGCCCTGTTGGGTGGCACGGTTCTGCTCTCTGCCGGTGATGCCGCCGCCTGGGGTTGGGGTCCGGGTTGGGGCAACAACGGCTGGGGCAACAACGGCTGGGGCAACAATGGCTGGAACAACGGCTGGAACAACAATAATAACTGGCTGGGCAACGGCAACGGCAATGGTCGTGCCAACGGCAATTTTGGCTTCAGCATGGGGGGTGATGTCGCCGGTTCCGGCAATGGCTACGGCAACAACGACTGGAACAACAACTGGAACAACAACAACGGTTGGAACAACGGTTGGAACAACGGTTGGGGTGGTCCCGGCGGTTGGGGTGGTCCCGGTTGGGGTGGTCCCGGTTGGGGCTGGTAAAATCCGCCTGACTCCCCGCTCGGCCCGTTGCCTTGCCGGTTGGCAGGGGCGGTCATGCCGGGCAACGAGGGATGGGCATGCGTTGGTTGGGGGGAGCGGTTGGTCGCTCCCCCTGATTTTTTTTGGGCCTTGAGCGTCGTTTTGTCCATGACGGGGGCTTTTCCCCTGGACCCCTGGAGCCTTGAGGGTAAAAAACGGGGCACTGCTTCCGTATCGCTTTTCCGGGTGATGAAGATGCGATGCCGGGTTGATTTATGCCGGTCAATGGGAGACAATCCCACCCACACGCTGATCGGCGTCGGTTCCTGTTGCTGCTCAGGATGGAATGATGACACCCGAAACCACCGCTCCGAGGGTTTTGATCGTTGATGATGTGCCGGCCAACATCAAAGTGTTGCTGCCCACGCTGCAGCCTGACTTTGAAGTTTCCATCGCCACCAACGGTCAACAGGCCCTGCAACTGGCTGAGCTTCACAAACCGGATCTGATCCTGTTGGATATTGTCATGCCGGGTATGGATGGCTACGAGGTCTGCTCCCGCCTGAAGGCCAACGAGCAGACCCGGGATATTCCCGTCATCTTTATCACGGCCAAGGATGATGAGTCGGATGAGATGACCGGCCTCGAACTGGGGGCGGTGGACTATATCACCAAGCCCTTCAGTGCCGCCATCGTCCATGCCCGGACCAAAACCCACCTCGGCCTCAAGAGAGCCAGGGAACGGATAGAAAAGCAGAACATGGAGTTGATCAAGGCGACTTCCCTGCGGGAAGAGGTCAACCGCATCATGCGGCATGATCTCAAAACGCCGCTGAACGCCATTATCGGATTTGCGGATCTGCTGCTGTTGCAGATGAAAAGTCCGGAATGCGATCCCGAACATGAAAAAATGCTCGGCATCATCCGCGAATCGGGCTACCGGTTGCTGGAGATGATCAACAGCTCTCTGGATTTGTACAAGATGGAACAGGGCACCTATGTGCTGAATCCCCGCCCGGTTGATGTGCTTGTCGTTGTCCAAAAAATTCAGCAGGCGTTCCAGGATCGTATTGCCAACAAAAAACTGCAGCTGCTCCTCCAGGGCAGCGACGCGCAGCCGGGAGAGGAGGCGCACGAGCTCCGGTGTCTGGTGTTGGGGGAGGAGTTGCTCTGCTATTCCCTGCTGGCCAACCTGATCAAAAACGCCATCGAGGCCGCTCCCCGGCAGAGCACGATTACCATCCGTTGGGAAAAAACCGGCGAGCAGGCCATCATTGCCATTCACAACCAGGGGGCTGTTCCGGCGGAGATGGTGCCACGCTTTTTCGATAAATATGCCACAGCCGGCAAGAGCGGCGGGACCGGCCTGGGCACCTACTCTGCCATGCTTATCGCCACCATCCAGAACGGGACGATCCGCATGGAGACAGGGGAGGAGAGTGGCACGACCCTGCGCGTCTTTCTCCCCCTTGGCTGAACAGCCGATGCAAAATCTGCTGCAGCAGATGGCCGCTGTCACCCGGGATGCCCTGGTCGTCATCGATGGGCAGGATCGCATCCTGTTGTGGAATGCCGGCGCCGAGGCGATGTTTGGTTACCGCAGTGAGGAGTCTCTGGGGCAACCCATTGGCCGGTTGATGCCGGAGCGCTATCGGCAGCGGCATCAGCAGGCCTTGCAGCGCATTCAACAGGCCCAACCGGCCCACTATACTGGCAAAACCCTCTCTCTGTATGGTCTCCATCGGGATGGCCGGGAGATACCCATAGAGGCCTCGCTGTCCGGTTGGCGAGAGGGGGGGGAGACCTTTTTTTCCGCCATCATTCGGGATATTTCCGAGCGTCTCGCCCTGGAGGAGCGCAACGAAAAGGTCTATCAGTCACAAATCGCCATCAGCAATCTGCTGCAAATTGCTATCCGCCCCCTGGCCCTGCCCGAATTGTTGCAGGAGGCGTTGCAGACCATCCTGGCCATACCCTGGCTCTCCCTGGAGTCGCGGGGGGCTATTTTTCTCCTGGATGAGAGCAGAGAGTGGTTGCTGCTCACCGCCCAGCAAAATCTGCCGGAGGAGATACGCGCCACCTGCGCCCGGGTGCCTGTGGGAGAGTGTCTCTGTGGTCAGGCGGCTTTGACGCAGCGGGTCACTTTTGTCGAGCGGGTGGATGTGCAGAGACAACGGTGCAATACGGGCGTTCTGAACCACGGCCATTATAACATACCCATCCTGTTCAACGAGCGTCTTCTGGGGGTCATCATGGCCTATGTGCCCCCCGACCATCGCAGTGTCCAGGAAGAGGAGCAATTTCTCACCAGCATTGCCCACACCCTGGCGGGCGTGATCGAACGCAAGGAGGGGGAGCGACGCCTGCATGATGCCAAAGAGGCGGCGGAGCTGGCCAGTCGCTACAAGAGCGAATTTTTGGCTACCATCAGCCACGAGGTGCGCACTCCGTTGAACGGCATCATGGGAATGGCTGCCCTGCTCATGGAACAGCGCCTCTCCAGCAAAAAGCTGTTTTATGTGGAGATGATCCGCAAGTCGGGTGAAAATTTACTGAATATTATCAATGATGTTCTTGATCTTTCCAAAATAGAGTCCGGGCATCTTGAACTGGAGGAAAGTCCCTTTTTGTTGCGGGAGGTACGCAACGAGCTGCGGGATCTCTTCGGTGAGCTGGCCACCAAAAAGGGGTTGCATCTGCGCACCCGTATCGCCACGGATGTGCCCCTGCTGGTTCAAGGGGATGTGCATCGCATTCGGCAGATCTTGGTGAATCTTCTCAGCAACGCCATCAAATTTACGGAAAAGGGGGAGATCACCCTGCGGGTGGGGCTGGCCCGACCGCCGGGGGACGCCGTTGCCTGCGACCCGACGGTTGCCTGGATTGAGTTCCAGGTGGAAGATACGGGTATCGGCATTCCGGCCGATGTGGCGCAGCGTCTTTTTCAACCGTTTACCCAGGGGGATGCCTCCACAACCCGCAAATATGGCGGCAGCGGCTTGGGGCTGGCCATTTGCCGACGGTTGGCGGAGCGGATGCACGGCAGCATTTCCCTTGCCAGCACGGAGGGGAAAGGTTCTCTGTTCACCTTTCTGGTTCCTCTGAAAATATCCACCGATCTGCACAAGGCCGACACGGTGGCCAAGCCCTCCAAGATCCATTTGCCCAAGGATCTGCACATATTGGTCGCCGAGGATAATGTGGTCAATCAAAAGTTGCTGCACATTATGCTGAAAAGTGCGGGTATCCGCGTCACCACAGCCGAGGATGGCGTTGTTGCCCTGCGCCTGCTGCAGGGGGGCCGTTATGATCTGGTCCTCATGGATTGTCACATGCCGGAGATGGATGGGCTGGCGGCTTGTCGGGCCTTGCGGCGCTATGAGCGGGAGCAGCAGCGACCCCGCACCCCGGTGGTGGCGGTGACCGCCAATGCCATGCCGGGTGAGAGGGAACGCTGTCTGGAGGCGGGCATGGATGACTTTTTGACCAAGCCTCTGGACAAGGGGGATTTGTATGCGCTGTTGGTACGACACCTGGCCCCCGGCAAACAGGGCCCCCCCTCTGACAAGGAGACAGAGTGGGCCGGTCGGTCTGAGGAGCAACCGGACGCCCCGGTCTGAACGTTCAGCCGGTGATGGATGGGCGCGCGGGAAAGTCAGCGGCTGCTGGCATTCTGGATAAACTTGACAAACAATGGCTCCGAAAAGGATCGTTTATATTTTTTCTTGAGTTTTTTCTGAAAAGCACATTTTTCGCAGGCGTCGGCGGACTGGGAGCAGACCTGCTTCCGTTCGCCGGCACTCAACTGGTTGGCGATAAACAGACAGGCCCGCCCGCCGTTTTCCCCGCCCAAAAAGCCATCCGCCAGGGTGAAGAGGGGCACGGGACAGGGACCGCGTTTTTCGGCCCATTTACCCCCCGGCTCGCGCCCGCACTGATTTTCCTCCCAACAATTTTTCATCCGCCCGCTCCATGCACCGAAGAGGTTACTCTCGTTCCCTTGCCACTTTTGCTGAGGGCAACCATCTTCTGAGCAAAGAATATGCCGTTGTGCAGATATGTTTCAAGATATTGCAATATAAGTATAAAATTTAATTCTTCTCCCGGTTGTTGCGCCTCCCCGGATTCAACAAAATGGGCTCTTTTCGTGCGGGTTTTGGTTGTTTTCCAGATAATTTATTAAAAAACAATAAGATAGAATAATATGCAACATATATTGCTTTCGCAAGATATGTTGCAATACTCGATAGTTCCTGAGCCTGCGCTCCTGCCGGTCACATCGCATCATATGGGGCGTGGAGAGCGCAGCATGGGGGGTGACTTGCGCAGGCCAACCTGATATTCTTGTTGCATGAATGAGATTTTTCAGCCCCATGACCGCTTGTTCAAGGCCCTCATGTCGCACCCGGAGACAGCGGGTGCCTTTTTGCGGGAGAGTTTGCCGTTTGCGGTGTCGCGTCTTCTTGTTGCCGAGCCGCCCACATGGGTTCCGGGTTCGTTTGTCGAGGAGTCGTTGCGCGCCCATTATTCGGACCTTGTGTTCCAGACCATGACCATCAGCGGCAAACCCCTGCTGCTTTACGCCCTGCTGGAGCATAAGAGTTATGAGGACGAACGGGTAGGTTGGCAGTTTTACCGGGGCATGTATGCCTGCATGGAGCAGGCAACTCGTGCCCATGCACAATGGCGCAGGTTGCCAGCCGTGATGCCGTTGCTCCTCTACCATGGGCAGAAAGAGTGGCGGATTCCCAACGAATTTTTGTTTCTGGTGGATGCGGATGAGGCTCTGCGCCCGTGGTTGTTAAACTTTTGTTTCCCGGTGGTGGATCTGGGGCCCATTCCGGATAGGCAACTGTCGCGGCATGCCCGTTTGCGGGCCGGTTTGATGGCGTTGAAATATGGAACGCGCGACCCGCAGACGCAGATGGATGCGCTGGACGAGATAGCGGTCGCACTGGTGGATGCCCCGGAGCTTTTGCTGACGGTTCTGCTGTATCTGTTGACGACATTCCCAAACCTGGATGAAGAGCGTCTGCGGCAGGTTGTACGCCGCGTCAACCCGCAGGAGGAAGCTGAAATGATGTCACGATTTGCACAAGAGATATTGACCAAGGGCAAGCCGGAGTGGGCGGTGATCGCACGCCAGGAGGGCCGCCAGGAGGGCCGCCAGGAGGGCCGCCAGGAGGG
>JADGCE010000007.1:28279-42629 GCA_015229095.1 Magnetococcales bacterium
CGCCAGGAGGGCCGCCAGGAGGGCCGCCAGGAGGGCCGCCAGGAGGGTGAGCAGATTGGCGAGGCCAAAATCCTGACGCGCCTGTTGCAACGCCGTTTTGGCGAGCTGCCCGCATGGGCCAGCGAAAAGATTGCCAAGGCCGACCTTCCGGCTCTGGAGGCGTGGAGTCTGCGGGTGTTGGATGCCCCGACGATGGAGAGCGTTCTGGCGGACCCGTCGTGATGGGGTGTGGTGCGGTGCGGCGTTCCGCTCTTCCTTTTTTCTCTGCGGAGCACAGGGCCATCATGGGTAGATTGGGATGGGTGCTGATGCTGGCGTTCTGGTTGCCTTGCGCGGCGGCGGAAGCCAGCTATTTTGGTGAATTGCTGGCCAAGGTCAAACATGGCAACGAGCAAACCCTGGAAGAGTTGCTGGAAAAGGCCAAAAAGGGGGATGTCTTGATCCAGTCGGCCCTGGGTATCATGTATCGGGCCGGGGATGGGGTGCCCCAGGATTACAAGGAGGCCCTGCACTGGTTGCGGCAGGCGGCCGACCAGCGGGATGCCCCGGCCCAGGCCGCACTGGGTGCCATGTATGCCCGTGGCGAAGGGGTGTTGCAGGATTATCGGGAGTCTGTCTATTGGTTGAACCAGGCTGCCCAGCAGGGCAATGCCGAGGCGCAGTCGGACCTGGGGACCGCCTATGCCCGTGGCCAGGGGGTGGCGCAAAATCCGCAGGAGGCGGTCGCCTGGTATCAAAAGGCCGCCGAGCAGGGGCATGGGGGGGCGCAATTCAAGCTGGGCTTCATGTATGAGCAGGGCACCGGGTTGCAAAAGGATTACAAACGGGCGGTCTATTGGTATCAACGGGCCGCCGATCTGGGCAACAGCGATGCCCAGCTCAATCTGGGTCTGCTGACGGCCAAAGGTTTTGGCGTCGCCCACAATCCGGAACAGGCCATGGCCTGGTTTTTCAAGGCCGCCGAGCAAAAAAACGGTCGAGCCATGTACAATATTGGCGTGAGCTATCAGGAGGGCTGGAATGTGCCGCGCAATCTGGTCAAGGCCCACCAATGGTTCAACCTGGCCTCCGCCCACGGCGACCCGGAGGGGAGGCGGCGGCTGGAACAGTTGACCAACCAACTGACTCCTGAAGAGGTGGCCGTGGCGCAACAAGAGGCCCTGAAATGGAGCAAAGCACACGCCGAACCGTGAAGAAAACCCTCCTCTCTTCGGGGCGCACAAAACCGTCAGAGCCCGGAAAGCCTTTTTTTGGGCTTTTTGGCGGGATGCGCTGGATTTCCTTGGCATCGGCGGGATTTTGTTTTACAGTGTGTGGCAGATGGGTCGCTCCTCTGCCCCACCCTTGCGGGGACGGGGTGGCCCGTTGGGGTATGACTGACCTGTGTTGCAGAGACAAAGTCGGCTAGGCCGGCTTTTTTTTATCCAGGAGTCAGTGCTCCGGGGGCGTCTGCGCCAGCGCGTGGACGCGCGGCAGCTGCGGGCCCCTCTGTTGCGATCGTGGGGACCCGGATGCTCTTCCCCCGGTCTCTTGAATCAACCCATCATTCATCCAAGGAAGTCGTCATTCATGTCTGTTGAGATTGTGCAGATCGCGGAACAACTGGCCCGGGAGCGGGGCATCAAGCGTGAGGTGGTCATCGAGGCGATGGAGACAGCCATCCAGACCGCTTCCCGCAAAAAATATGGCGCCCACAAAAACATTCAAGTCAAATTTGAATATAAAACCGGGGGTTTTGTCATCGACCAGTTGCGGGAGGTGGTCGCCTCTGACGAGGATGAAATCTACGAAGGGGAGGATACCCATATTCTCCTGGATGCCGCCCTGCGCCTGAATCCGGCGGCCAAGGTGGGAGATCTCATTGCCGAACGGTTGCCCCCCATCGAGTTCGGGCGCATCGCCGCCCAGACCGCCAAGCAGGTGATCGTCCAAAAGGTGCGGGAAGCCGAGCGCAACAGCGTCTATATGGAATATTTTGACCGGCAGGGACAGTTGATCAACGGTCTGGTCAAACGGGTGGAACGGAACAATGTGCATGTGGATCTGGGGCGGGCCGCCGCCTTTCTGCCCCACGAGCAGCAGTTGCCCCGGGAGCACTATCGTCCCGGTGACCGGATTCGCGCCTATATCTACGAGGTGCGGGACTCCCCCCGTGGCCCCCAGGTGATCCTCTCCCGCACCGATCCCCGCATGGTGCCGCGTCTGTTCGAGATGGAGGTGCCGGAAATTTATGACGGCATCGTCGAAATCAAGGCGGTGGCGCGGGATCCGGGCTTCCGCAGCAAAATCGCCGTCTATTCCAACGATTCCCATGTGGATCCGGTGGGGGCCTGCGTGGGTGTGCGCGGCTCCCGCGTCCAGGGCGTGGTGACGGAGTTGCAGGGAGAGCGCATCGATATCATCGAATGGTCGTCGGATCCGGCGGTCTTCGTCTGCAACGCCCTGGCCCCCGCCGAGGTGGCCAAAGTGGTGGTGGATGAGGAGGACAAGGCCATCAAGGTGATCGTGGGAACAGACCAGCTCTCCCTGGCGATCGGTCGCCGGGGCCAGAATGTCCGTCTGGCCAGCGAGTTGACCGGTTGGCGGATCGACATTGTCACCGAACAGGCCGACCAGGCCGTCCGCGAACAGGAGTTTGAGGGGCTGACCAAAAACTTCATGCAGTGGCTGGATATCGATCAGGATGTGGCCAGCGCCCTGGCGCAGGAGGGCTTTACCGCCATGGAGGAGATCGCCTATGTCCCTCTGGAGGAGTTGGCGGGTATCGACGGGTTTGACGAAGAGATTGCCCATGAGCTGCGCAACCGGGCCAGAAATCATCTGATGACCCTGGCCATGGAAAAAGAGTCCGCCAAGCCGACGGTGCCTGTCGATGCCAAGCTGGCCCAACTGTCGGGGCTCTCCCAGGAGATGGCAGAGCAGTTGTCGGCCAAGGGGGTGCTCTCCCTGGATGATCTGGCCGACCTCTCCACCGATGAAGTGTTGGAATTTTTGGGGGATTCCTTGACCCAGGAGACGGCCGGTGCGTTGATCCTGGCTGCTCGGCAAGCGGCGGGTTGGTTTGATGAAGTCGGGAAAAAACGCTAAACGGCCTGCGGCACCGAAGGCCCCCCCCCAGGAGGATGGGGTGCGCTCCTGTGCCGTAACCCGCCAGCATCGCCCGAAAAAAGCCCTGTTGCGCTTTGTCCAGGATGCCCAGGGAGGCTGGACGGCGGATCTGAACGGACGGTTGCCGGGGCGTGGCCTCTATGTCGTGCCGACACCGGCCAACCTGCGCGCCCTGGCAAAACGGTGGGGCATGCTGGGGGAGGTGGAGGGGCTGTTGCAGCGGGTTGGCAGTGGCTTGGTGGCCCGCTTTTTGGACGGGTTGGGGTTGGCCCGTCGTTCGGGCTCTCTGCGCCGTGGCCTGCGGGATGTGTCGGAGGCCGTGCAGGGCGGAGAGCGACCGATCCTGGTGCTGGCGGCGGATACCGCGATCCATACCCGGCAAAAGGTGGCCCAGTTGATCCACCGCTACACCCTGGAGGATGTGTGGGAGTTGCTGGACCGGGAGCAGCTCGGCCTGGCCTGCGGCAACAACGGACCGGTGGCCGTGCTGGCGGTGGTGGAGTTGGGCATGGCGGAGAGGATCCGAAGCGACGCCCTGCGGTGGCGGGATTTTTTCAGCATGGGAGGGGCCTCTCTCCCTTCCGGTTGTGCCGTTCCTCCTGTGCCGTGACAGGAGGGCAGCAGTGTGGGTGGTCTGCCGATTGCCTCCCCGTGAGGCGGGGCAGGTTGCACCCTTTATAAAACCATCAAGTTGGCGGGGAATGTTCTTTTGAGCGATATCAAGAAGGGCGAAGGCGAAGGCGATGACGAAGGCAAATTGCGACTGAGTGCGCCTCGTCGTATCGTACTCAAAAAGACGGTGGAAGGGGGCTCCATCCGGCAAAATTTTTCCCATGGGCGCAGCAAAAGCGTCGTGGTTGAGGTGCGCAAAAAACGGACCTTTGTCAAGGCCGGCGAAGAGTCTGTGACGGTGGCACAAAAAGGGGAGGCTTCCCCGGCGCCGACAGCGGAACAGGCGGATGTGCGTTCCGGTGGGGCGCGAAGTGCCGAGCACAAGCAGATTTTGGCGCCCATCACCTCGGCAGAGCGGGCCCTGTTGCAGCAGCAGGCCCAGGAGGCCCAGCAGGTCCAGGAGGCCCGGCGGGCTGGCCAGGAGGAGGAAGGCGTGCGAGAGCCTGCGGTGGAGCACCCCCCGGTGGAACGGACGCCTTTGGAGCCTGTTGTTCCATCCCGGTCGGCCTCCTCCCCTCTCTCTGCCGCACCGCTGACCCCGGAAGCCCTGTTCCGGTCGGAGACGGCCAGCAAAAGCGAGGCGACTCCCCTGGAGTTGGCCGCTGCCCTGTTTGCCCCCGCACCGGCAAAACCGGCTGCCGGGGAACGGGTGGATGCGGGCGCGACGACAGCCGCCGGAGCGCCGGAGCGCACGGAACCGATTCCTGCCGTCTCCTCCGCAGAGCAGGAGCAGGAGAGTCGGGAACCCCAGCCTTCCCTGGTCGGGACGCCGCGTCCCACGGCATCGGCCCGTTCGATGGCCTCGGTCAAGAGTCTGGGCTTTGTGGCCCGGGGGGAGGGCAAGGAGGGCGCCCCCAAAGGGGGAAGCGGCAAGGGATTCACGGCGGCTCCACGGCGGGAGGAGGGAGCCGATGCGTTTCGACGGGATGGGGGGGCGGCGGGACGACGGACGGCTTCGCCCCCGCGCAGAGAAGAGGGGGCTTCCCGAAGCGGGGAGGGTGGGGTGATGCGCCGGGAGGGCGCAGCCGGGTCGTCGGGAGAGGGTCGCACAACGACCGCGCCGACTTCGACATCCTTCACCCGCCCATCGGCGCCACGCACGCCGGGTGCCACACGCAGTGCCCCTGCCTCCGCACCGCCGGCGGGACGCCGGCCTGAGAGGGCACCGGTTGTGGAGGAGCTCTCCGGGGATGGATTGGCTGCGGCCAAAAAGTTGACCCGTGCCCAACGGGAGGATGTGGCCCGCAAAAAAACCGATGCCCTGGTGACCAAACGGCTGTCGCAGCTGGATGAAATGCGTCGGCAAAAGCAGGAGGTGGATGAAAAGCGCAAGCTGGACAGCGTGGTTCCGGCACCCGCCCGGGTGGTCTTCAAGACGGGCAAGCTCAAACACAAGGGCAAGGCCATCATTGAGGAGGAGGAGAAGCAGATCCCCATGCGGCGTGGCCGCGGCTCCGGGAAGAACAAGTTTACCAAACGGGAGGAGTCGCAGACCCTGGGCCCCGTGATCCGGGAGGTGACGGTTCCAGACCTGATCACGGTGGGAGAGTTGGCCAGCCGCATGGCGGTCAAATCGTCCGAGGTGATCAAGCGTCTCATGGCGCAGGGAATGATGGTGACCATCAACCAGATTCTCGACCAGGATACGGCGGTGCTGGTGGTCGAGGAGATGGGGCACAGGGCCAAGCAGGTCTCCGAGGCGGCGGCCATCGATGCGGAGTTGGCGGATGTGGCCAGCCAGGCCGATGCCCTCAAGTTGCGCTCTCCGGTGGTGACGGTCATGGGACATGTGGACCATGGCAAAACCTCGCTGTTGGATGCCATCCGCAAATCGGATGTCGCTTCCCGGGAGTTTGGCGGTATCACCCAACATATCGGCGCCTATCAGGTTTCCATGGCCAATGGGGCCAGCATCACCTTTCTGGACACCCCGGGCCATGCGGCCTTTACCGCCATGCGGGCCCGTGGCGCCCATGTGACGGATATTGTGGTTCTGGTGGTGGCGGCGGACGATGGGGTGATGCCACAAACCATCGAGGCCATCAACCATGCCAAGGATGCCCGTGTGCCCATTGTGGTCGCCATCAACAAGATCGACAAGCAGGGGATCAACGTGGATCGGGTGACCCAGCAACTGGCGGATCAGGGGCTGGTGCCGGAGGAGTGGGGCGGTGAGACCATCTTTGTCAAGGTGTCGGCCCATACGGGCCAGGGTATCGAATCCCTGGAGGAGATGATCCTGCTGCAATCCGAGGTGTTGAATTTGCAGGCGGATGTCAACCAGCGGGCGCGGGGGGCCATTGTCGAGGCCAAACTGGACAAAGGGCGCGGACCGGTGGCCACCTGTCTGGTGCAGAATGGCACATTGCGGGTGGGCGACATTTTTGTGGCCGGTATGGAGTGGGGCAAAATCCGCAACCTGATCGATGACAAGGGGCGCAACGTCACCGAGGCGCTGCCTTCCATGCCGGTGGAAATTATCGGTTTTTCCGGGATTCCTGAAGCGGGGGATGAGCTGATCACCGTGCCGGACGAGCGGCGTGCCAAAGAGATTGCGGCGTTTCGCATGCGCAAGTCCAGGGAGCAGGGGCAGGCCAAACATACACCACAGATGGATGATATCTTCGACCAGATCCAGAAGGCGGATCTGGACGAGGTGCGGGTTATCATCAAAGGCGATGTGCGGGGTTCCGTGGAAGCGGTGGCCGAATCCCTGGGCAAGATTGTCCATGCCGCAGTCCGGGTCAATGTGATCCATCTGGGGGTGGGTGGGATCAACGAATCCGATGTCATGCTGGCCTCCGCCTCCGATGCCATCATCGTCGGCTTCAACGTGCGGGCAGATGCCAAATCCCGGGAGCTGGCCAAGCGGGAAAAGGTTGACATGCGTTTTTATACCGTCATCTATGACCTGATGGATGAGATTACCCAGGCGTTGGAGGGCAAGTTGAAGCCCCTGGTCGAAGAGACCGTGGTGGGGCGGGCCAAGGTGCGGGAGTTGTTCCGCATCTCCAAAATCGGCCTGGTGGCGGGTTGCATCATGATGGAGGGTATCATCCAGCGCAAATCCAAGGTGCGTCTGTTGCGGGGCAATGTTACCCTCTATACGGGAGATATCCAGGCACTGAAACGCTTCAAGGATGATGCCAAGGAGGTGCGCGAGGGGATGGAGTGCGGTATTTGCCTGGACAAATTCAGCGATATCAAACCCGATGATATCATCGAGGCGTTCACCCTGCAGGAGGTGCGGCAGACGATTGCCCGTTGATGATCGACGGGATTTCGGTGCCCCACCCCCGCCGGAGGTGCGGCTGCTGGTTTTGATCATCGTTTGGGCCATGATGGGGGCTTTGCCCCGACCCCACCAGGGGCTTTGCCCCTGGACCCCACCAGGGGGATAATCCCCCTGGACCCCTGA
The DNA here is from genome assembly GCA_015229095.1 of Magnetococcales bacterium. GTDB lineage: Bacteria > Pseudomonadota > Magnetococcia > Magnetococcales > Magnetaquicoccaceae > Magnetaquicoccus. The sequence goes on from JADGCE010000007.1 coordinate 35,478, forward strand.
TAGTAAAAACTATTGAAAAAGAAGGGTGGAGGGGGGCTGGGGGAGGCGGTTCGCCGCCTCCCCCGGGAATGGCCGAGGAGGAGGAGGGGGGCCATGCTGCATGTCGCGGTGCTGGAGGTGCGTTTGGATCTGCCCGGCGTGCGCTCCCTGAAGGAGAAGCGTGGCATTGTCAAGAGCCTTCTGGAGCGATTGCGCCACCGTTTCCAGGTGGCGGTGGCCGAGGTGGCCCATCAGGACCATTGGCAGACGGCGGGTTTGGGGGTTGCCGCCATCGGCAACGATGTGGCGGTGTTGCAGGGCTGGATGCAAAAAGTGGTACAATTTATCGAAACCGATGGGTCTGGAGTGGTGGTGGTGGATTTTCGGCTGGAGTTCCTTGCATGAAACATATGTCGGCCTCTCGCACCGGTTCTGGTGGCCGTATTCGCACCGAACGGGTGCGGGCCAGTATTCGCCAGGAGATTGCCGATATGCTGTTGCGGCAGGAGATCCATGACCCGCGTCTGGTCGGATTTATCAGCATTACCGATGTGCGCTTGAGCACCGATCTGCAGTATGCCACCGTCTATTTTTCCGTTGTGGACAAGCCGGGTGCGGCTCTGGAGGGGGGGAATGCCGAGCCGGAATCCGGCAGCCCTCTGCAACCTTCCGCCGCCGAACGGGAGCGGTTGCAAGTATGCCAGCAGGCCCTGACCCATGCGGCGGGATTTATCCGCGGTCAGTTGGGTCGGCGCATTCAGCTGCGCCAGACACCGCACTTGCGTTTTTTGCCGGATCACTCCCTGGATTATGGCCTGCGCATGAATCAACTGCTGGGCTCTTTGCAGATTCCTCCGGCTGATGAGGCGGAGAGCCTCCCGGCGCCGCCTCCTGCCGCGACCGGGGAGCGGTGATCCATGAGTCGAGGCGTGCGCAAAGGTCGGGATCTCAATGGTTGGCTGGTCATGTACAAGCCGGCGGGCATCACCTCGGCCCGGGCGGTGGCCATGGTCAAGCGCATCACCCAGGCGGCGAAGGTGGGCCATGGTGGCACCCTGGATCCCTTTTCGGAGGGGCTGCTGCCCATGGCTCTGGGTCGGGCCACCAAAAAGCTCACTCAGGTATTGGGCGGGGACAAGTCGTATCGCTGCTGGATACGCTTCGGGGCAGAGACGGACAGCGGCGATCCCACCGGGCAGGTGACGGCGGAGGGCGGGCCAATACCGGAGCTGCAGGCCCTGGAGGCGGCCTTGCTGCACTTTGTCGGCACCCAGCAACAGGTTCCTCCCGCCCATTCGGCGATTCATGTCAACGGAGTGCGCGCATACACCCTGGCCCGGCAGGGGGAGAGCGTCGAATTGCCAGCCCGCACGGTGGTGATTCACGCCCTGCGCCTGGAGTCATACAGCGACGGCGTCGCCGAAGTCAGCGTACACTGTGGCAAGGGCACCTACATGCGTGCCCTGGCACGGGATTTGGGGCGTCATCTGGGCTCTCTGGCCCATCTGCAACGCCTGATGCGGACGGCAACCCTGGGGTTTACCCTGGAGGAGGGGATCACCCTGGAACAACTCTCCCAGGCCGTTGCGGAGGGTCGTTTGGATATGTTTTTGCTGCCTGTGGATCGGATGCTGGACGACATCCCGGCCTTGCGACCCCAGGCAGATTGTGTTGGTTCACCCTGTTCACCATAAAAGGAGAGTCTGATGTCGATTTCGTCGGTACGCAAGCAGGAACTGATCAAAGAATATGCGCTTTCAGAAGGGGATACGGGTTCCCCGGAGGTCCAGGTGGCCTTGCTGACCGAGCGCATCAACAATCTGACCGAACATTTTCGGCATCACATCAAAGACCACCATTCCCGCCGTGGTCTCCTGAAGATGGTAGGGTTGCGGCGTCGTCTGCTGACCTATGTCAAGGGTCAGGAGCAGGAGCGTTATCAACGGCTGATCAAGCGGCTCAATTTGCGCAAATAAAAGAGGGGGGGCACATGGGTGCATCCCAATTATCACTGGTAAAGAGGTAACATGTTCGATATTCACAAGAAGAGTATGCAGTATGGCCCCGCCTTGTTGACTCTGGAAACCGGGCGCATCGCCCGGCAGGCGGATGGGGCGGTATTGGTGACATACGGGGAGACCATGGTGTTGGTGGCGGCGACAGCGGATAAAACCCCTCGTCCGGGCGCCGACTTTTTTCCGTTGGGTGTCCACTATCAGGAAAAAACCTGGGCGGCGGGTCGCATTCCCGGCGGTTTTATCAAACGGGAGACGCGCCCCTCCGAGAAGGAGATCCTGACCTCGCGTCTGATCGATCGGCCTCTGCGGCCTCTGTTCCCGAAGGGGTATACCCTGGATACCCAGGTGGTTGCCACGGTGATCTCCTACGACGGGGTCCATAATGCCGACATTCCCGCGATGATCGGGGCCTCGGCTGCCCTGGCGATCTCCGGGTTGCCCTTTGACGGGCCGGTTGCCGGGGCGCGGGTGGGCTACATCGAGGGGCAGTTTGTTCTCAACCCCACCCTGGAGCAGATGAAAGAGAGCCGCCTGGATCTGGTGGTGGCGGGTACGGATCAGGCGGTGACCATGGTGGAGTCCCAGGTGGACTTTCTCAGTGAAGAGGAGATGCTCGATGCCGTGATGTTTGGTTTCGAGGCTTTCCAGCCCGTGGTGGCTTTGATCCGTGAACTGGCAGCCGAGTGTGGCAAGCCCCGCATGACGGTTGTGGCCCCACCGGTCAACGCCGAATTGTTGGCCCGGTTGCGCCAGGACTATCTGGAGGAGATTCGCAATGCCTACCAGGTGGTGGAAAAATTGCCGCGCCAGACGGTGGTGGGAGAGTGCCGGAAACGGGCGGTTGCCGCCCTGGCCGGGGGTGACGCCTCTCTGGCGACCGAAGTGGGCGCCCTGTTTGCCGATCTGGAGTCGGAGGTGATCCGGGAGCGGATTCTCTCCACCGGTGCCCGCATCGACGGGCGCCGTTTGACCGATATTCGCACGATTGTCGGCGAGGTGGGCTTTTTGCCCAGGGTGCATGGTTCCGCGCTCTTCACCCGGGGGGAGACCCAGGCCATTGCGGCGGTTACCCTGGGCACCGGACGGGATGAGCAGATTGTCGAGAGTCTGGATGGGGAGAGTCGGGATAATTTTTATCTGAACTATACCTTTCCGCCCTACAGCGTCGGTGAGACGGGCCGTCTGGGTGCCCCCGGTCGGCGGGAGATCGGCCATGGCAAACTGGCTTCCCGTGCCCTGGCGGCCATCCTGCCCAGCAAGGAGAGTTTTCCCTACACCCTGCGGGTCATCTCCGAGATTACCGAATCCAACGGCTCCTCCTCCATGGCCACCGTGTGCGGTGCGGTATTGGCGATGATGGATGCAGGCGTGCCCCTCAAGGCGGCGGTGGCCGGTATTGCCATGGGATTGGTCAAGGAGGGCGAGCGTTTTGCGATTCTCTCGGATATTCTGGGAGATGAAGATCACTTCGGCGATATGGATTTCAAGGTGGCGGGCAACGCCCAGGGCATCACCGCGTTGCAGATGGATATCAAGATTGCCGGCATCAACCGGGAGATCATGGCCGTGGCCCTGAAACAGGCCAGAGAGGGTCGCATCCATATTCTGGGCAAGATGCAGGCGGTGTTGGCAACCCATCGTGAAGAGCTGTCTGCTTATGCGCCGCGTATTTTCACCATGAAGATCCATCCCGACAAGATCCGCGAGGTGATCGGTTCCGGGGGCAAGGTGATTCGGAGCATTACCGAGGAGACCGGTTGCCAGATCGATATCAGCGATGATGGCAGCATCGCCATTGCCGCCATTGATGCACAGAGTGCCCATGCGGCGGAGACCATCATCCGGCGGATCGTCGAAGAGGTGGAACCGGGGCAGATTTATGAGGGAAAAGTGGTGCGGGTGACCGATTTTGGCGCCTTTGTCAACATTTTGCCCAACAAGGATGGCTTGGTGCATATTTCCCAGCTCTCTGGCCAACGGGTGGCCAAGGTGACCGATGTGGTCAAAGAGGGGGATGTGGTCAAGGTGAAGGTGTTGGATGTGGATCGGCAGGGGCGGATCAAGCTGACCATGAAGGATGTTTAGGCAGTAAGAGGCTCTCTTGGGGGGCGGTGAACCGCCCCCCAGACCCCCCACTCTTTTTTTTAATCATTGAAGATCATCACCCACAGTGAGTACGCAAGGATACCGATCATGCTTAATGGCAAATCGATACTGATTACCGGAGGGACAGGCTCTTTTGGTCGACAGTATGTGCGCACCATCCTGGCGCGTTTCAAACCCCGGCGCATTGTGGTCTACTCCCGGGACGAGATGAAACAGTTTGAAATGGCGCAGGAGATCAACACACCGGAGATGCGCTATTTTATCGGGGATGTGCGGGATCGGGACCGCCTGAACCGGGCGATGCGCGGCATCGACTATGTGATCCATGCCGCCGCCCTCAAACAGGTGCCCGCCGCCGAATACAATCCCATGGAGTGTGTCAAAACCAACATCCATGGCGCGGAAAATGTCATCCACGCCGCCATAGAGAATGAGGTGGAAAAGGTGATCGCCCTCTCCACCGACAAGGCCGCCAGTCCCATCAACCTCTATGGGGCCACCAAACTGGTCTCCGACAAGCTGTTTGTGGCCGCCAACAACCTGGCCGGCGGCCATCGTACCCTCTTCAGTGCGGTCCGCTACGGCAATGTGGTGGGTTCCCGTGGTTCGGTGGTGCCCTTTTTCCGGAAGCTGATCGCCGATGGAGCCACCTCCCTGCCCATCACCGATCCCCGCATGACCCGCTTCTGGATCACTTTGCAGGAGGGGGTGGATTTTGTGCTGAAAAATTTTGAGCGCATGCAGGGGGGAGAAATTTTTGTGCCGAAAATTCCCTCGGTGCGCATTGTCGAGTTGGCCCAGGCCATGGCTCCGGATCTGCCCCATCAAATGGTGGGCATCCGTCCCGGGGAAAAACTCCATGAGGTGATGTGTCCCGCCGACGACTCCCATCTGACCCTGGAGTTTGCCAGCCATTTTGTGATTCGGCCATCCATCGTGTTTCAGCACGGCATGATGGATTACAGCGTCAACAGGATCGGCGAAAGCGGCCAGCCCGTCCCGGAAGGCTTTGACTATAACTCCGGCACCAACGCCCGCTTTCTCAGCATCGCGGAGTTGCAGGAATACAATCGGTTGGCGGGTGTATGATTCCCTACGGCAGGCAGGAGATCAGCCCGGGGGATATCGAGGCCGTTGTCGCCACTCTGGGCTCGGACTGGTTGACCCAGGGGCCGGCTGTACCCCGTTTTGAAGCAATGGTGGCCGGTTTTTGCGGGGCGCGTCACGGGGTGGCCGTCAACAGTGCCACCTCCGCCCTGCACCTGGCTTGCCTGGCCCTGGGGTTGGGGCCGGGTGATCGTCTCTGGACCTCTCCCAACACCTTCGTGGCATCGGCCAACTGTGCCCTGTATTGTGGGGCAACCGTGGATTTTGTCGATATCGATCCCCGTACCTACAACATGAGCACAGAGGCTTTGCAGCGCAAATTGCAGCAGGCCGAGGGGCTGGGTTGCCTGCCCAAGATTGTCGTGCCGGTGCATTTTGCCGGGCAATCCTGCGACATGCAGGCCATCCATGCCCTGGCGCAACGCTATGGGTTTCGCATCATCGAGGATGCTTCCCATGCCATCGGCGGCGCCTATCAGGGCCAACCGATCGGCGATGGCCGTTTTGCCGACCTGACGGTGTTCAGCTTTCATCCGGTCAAAATTGTGACAACCGCTGAAGGGGGGATGGTGTTGACCCATCAGACCCCCCTGTATGAACGGATGGCCCGTCTGCGCAGCCATGGCATCACCCGCGACCCGGAGAGCATGGCGGGGGAGAGCGAAGGGCCCTGGTATTATGAGCAGATCGAGCTGGGCTACAACTATCGTCTGACCGATATTCAGGCCGCCCTGGGTGCCAGTCAAATGGGGCAATTGCAAAACTTTGTGGCCAAACGTCGGCAGCTGGCGGCCCGCTATGGAGAGTCCCTGGCCGATTTGCCCCTGACACTGCCCTGGCAGCACCCCGACAGCGACTCCGCCTGGCATCTCTATGTGGTCTGCCTGCGCCTGGAGCAGATCCGGTCGAGCCGTTTGCAGGTCTTCAACGCCCTGCGCGCCGCCGGGATTGGGGTGAATGTCCATTATATTCCTGTACACACCCAGCCTTATTATCGGAAACTCGGCTTTAAGGTCGGTGATTTTCCTGAGTCTGAACGTTATTATGCCGGCGCCCTCTCCTTGCCCCTCTTTCCCACCCTGACGGACGCCCAGCAGGAGTATGTCGTCGACACCCTGCGGCACCTCTTGACATGAATGTCGCCATCATACCGGCCAGAGGCGGCAGCAAGCGGATTCCGCGCAAAAACATCCGCCTCTTTTTTGGCAAACCCATGCTTGCCTATGCCATTGAAGTGGCCCTGGCCACCGCCCTGTTTGATCGGGTGATCGTCTCCACCGATGACGACGAGATTGCCGCCGTTGCCGCGCAGTGGGGGGCGGAGGTGCCCTTTCGGCGTCCGGCAGAGCTGGCCAACGATTTTGCCGGGACAACGGAGGTGATCCGGCATGCCATCGAATGGCTGCAGGCCGCCGGCAGCCCTGTGGCCTGTGCCTGCTGTATTTATGCCACCGTGCCTTTTTTGCAGGCGGAGGCCTTGCGGGAGGGGTATCAACTGTTGCAGACAAGCGGGGCTCTGTACGCCTTTTCCGTCACCCATTTTGCCTCGCCTGTGCAGCGGGCTTTGCGGGTCACCCCTGGCGGTCGACTGGAGCCTTTATACCCGGAATATCGCACCACCCGCACCCAGGATCTGGAACCGGCCTGTCATGATGCGGGGCAATTTTATTGGGGGCGGGCCGAGGCCTTTCTGAACGGTGTTGCCATTCACTCTCCTGACGCGGTGCCGCTCTTTCTTCCCAGAGAGCGGGTGCAGGATATCGATACCTGGGAGGATTGGCAGCAGGCGGAGCGGATCTATGCCGCTTGGCATGGGCGGCCTTGATCGTCGTTGGGGCCACGGAGGGGGCTTTGCCCCGTCCCACCAGGGGCTTTGCCCCTGGACCCCACCAGGGGGATAATCCCCCTGGACCCGTAATAGCAGAAAAATAATTGAAAAAAA